>JAESQG010000356.1 GCA_016765265.1 Pseudomonadales bacterium
CAGCGACAGCATAGTCCAGCGAGAGCATAGTCCAGCGAGAGCATAGTCCAGCGAAAGCTAAGCAATCTTCGTAAAACTAACTGGCGCCCAATGATTTAGTAGGGCGCGCACCGGCCATATCAAATACTTGATCTGCTTGCGCAGCGAAATCTTCTAATGTCGCATCTGCCCCTAAGGTAATCCCTTCGTTTCTAAATAGTTTATAGCTGAAATATTTTCCTCCAGATGCGGCCAGCACTAAGCCGTTTGGTGCATCTTCAGAACATAAAAATAAAGCGCCTCTAGTAACGAACTCCGGCTTCAGTGTGTCCTCAGCCTTTTTTGGCATTAAATGTTTAGTCAAACGTGTAACCGCTGCCGGGGCCAAACTGTTGACAGTGATATTATATTTTCTGCCTTCGATATGGAGGCTATTCATTATTCCGATAAGACCCATCTTAGCCCCGCCATAGTGGGTTTGGCCAAAATTGCCCAGTAATCCAGACTCTGAAGTGGTAAACACCACGCGACCGTAATTTTGTTCTTTCATGATGGGCCAAGCGGCTTTAGTGACGAGCATGGAACCATACAAATTCACATCGGTTACAAGTTTAAAATCTTCCAAACTTCCTTTCTGAAAAGATTTATCTCGTAATATGCCCGCATTATTAATGACTATATCGACCCGCCCCCAAGCGTTCATGGCATCATCAACAATGCTTTGAGCCCCTTTTTCATCAGCCACCGATGCGCCGTTAGCAATAGCTTCTCCGCCTAGCGCTTTAATTTCTTCAACCACCGCCAGAGCGACTTCACTTGAGCTACCGACACCGTCACCGGATCCACCGAGATCATTCACCAGCACTTTGGCACCGCGACGGGCTAATTCAAGAGCATGGGTACGCCCTATGCCGGCTCCAGCACCCGTTACAATTGCTACTTTCCCCTCAAAACTAATACTCATATTATTCTTCTCCCTATTATTGTTAACTCTCTTTTAAAGGATTTTATAATAACCCTTTACCGATTGTGTGACTATAGGCCCTTGGGCGAGAGGTAAGCCCAAAGGCGTTATCCATCGTCGATTGCTAAGACCAATTGGTGATGTACCGCCTCCGATAAAATCGGGGCGATTCAGTTGCTCGTAGAACACCCGCCCTTATTAGCTAAACATTCAATTCAGGCTAGCGGACTCACCATTACCCACGCAAAACTCTTCTACAGGTTATATAGAAGAGTTCAACAGGTCGATAATCTTACGATTGCACACCAAATTCAGCTTGAATGTTAACAGTAAATGTACGCCAAAAAGCGCAGTTGTAAAAGACTTCGCCCCGTCTAAGCTTAAGATATCTATTGATTTTTATGTCTCGGGACTGGTTCATCGATGAAGTCAGCAACTGGTTTACTGTTTAGTATTTTCTTCTTATTCATTACCTCTACTCAACTTTACGCAGGCGTAGGGGATGCCGATGTCAACACAAGTATAATAACCTCAAGTAGCAAACTATCCGATAAAGACAACGGTTCCGGCGTTACCATTACGGTACAAGCGAAAAACGGATCTAGCGTCAATGAAACCGCTGGCGGTGAGACAGTTACGCTTTCTGCATCTAGTGGTTCAATAACGGCGGTTACCGATAATAATAATGGCACCTATACCGCAACGTTAACCGATACAACAGCANAAACAGTGACCGTCAGCGGTAAAATCAGTGGTGTTAATATCGTTGATAACGCTAGCGTTATCTTTTTCCAGCTTGATGGCTCTGCCAATGATTGGAAGGATGTATTAAAGGGCGCTAATTTTGATCCGGGTGGTGATCAACAGGCCGTATCCAACTCCAGTATTGACTTGGTGGGTACTGCGAATGATGGCACGATGTACGCCATCTATGACGCGGGGATTCTGCCGGACGATGTGTCTGATGACAAGGTCTGTTATCGATTTAGAGTCGGAGGTTCAAAGTCCAATTCTTTCAGCGGTTATGTATGGATAGGAGTGAATGTCGATCCATTAACTGACGGAGATAATGATGTCTACATCAGAGTATATGGTAACGGTAAATCCGGGGCGCAATTCTCAGGAGNGGTGAAAGTCTATGATGCTGGCACAGGCACCAACACATCTCCCAGTACTAGCAGTGTCGCAAATGGTGTTGCTATTGCTTCACTCACTGATGGTACAAACTTTGAATTCACTCAAATCGGTGGGACGCCTGACCCCGATCCCGATGTTACCAATAACAATATTAACAGCGATTCAGAACTGGACTGGATGATCAGTTATTGCGTTGATTGGACAGACTTAAGAGATACCATTAATGCTAAACCGATAAAGGATGACAATGATGGATCGCCGCCCAATATCAGTATTGATAAGGATTCCTTGCTATCATTCACTCTTTCTACCTCCATCAATGGTAACAATGTTAACAGTGATGTGGGCGGGTATGAAGGTGGTGTCGACGATGACACCGTAACCTTTGTAGATCAAGGTGCGACATCCCCACCGTTAAGTTTTTCTAATGTTTATCCTGTCTTAACAGTAGCCAGCGTAACTGTAAATGAAGGGATTTCAACTAGCACCACGGTTGTGGACGCAAGTGCCACAGACGCCGATGGCGATACCGTGACGTTTTCTCTATCGGGTACAGATTCCGGCGATTTTAATATTACTACGAGTACCGGCGTAGTGACTTTTGCCGTTATACCTGACTATGGTTCACCGGCTGACGACGACACCAATAATATTTATTCTATTACAGTCAATGCCAGTGATGGTGAGGGAGGGACCGACACTGAAGCGATTACGATTACCGTCAATGAAGTGGTGGCTGCCACTGTGGACACAGGTCACGCCAGCACAAAAATAGAATCAACAGATGCCGTGGGGGATGCGGATACCGCAGACTCCGGTGCAGTTCGCGTGACTTTGGTCGATAACGGTGGCACTGCGATAAGCGGTATTGCTGTTACTTTTGCCGTGGCTAGTGGTAGCTGTAGCGCGCAGAATTAACATCATAAGATTTCCCAAATTAAAATCGTACGATTTAGCAAATAATTCCCGATATTACCGAATTTCTGTCGTACGATAACTGGGGTTAACCAAATTAAAATCATAACAATTACCAAGCTACGATCATATCGCTAGCCTGTTAATGGCGCGCACTTTCATAAGTACGATAGGTCCGGCA
>JAESQG010000357.1 GCA_016765265.1 Pseudomonadales bacterium
GCATGTGATCTGGTGTTTAAAGGGCGTGAACAACCTAACGGTTATACCGAGCCCGTATTGCATGCGCGTCGTCGCCAATTGAAAGCAAAAAACCAATTATGACCGCTTAGGCCTCATCAGCAAGCTCTCTTCAATAGGCGTGTAAACGCTAGCCGCCTTGATCAGAGAGTCTGCTGTTAAGCTGGGAACACCATAAACCTCCACGGGGATACGGTACTTTTCTTGAATTTTTTTAATGACTAGATCAAAGTCACCATCGCCTGATGCGAGCACTATGACGTCTGCTGTTTCTGCAGCTTCAAGCATATCGATGGTTATCCCTACATCCCAATCGCCTTTGGCTGAGCCGTCACTGCGTTGAATGTAGGGTTTCAGTTTTATTTCAAAACCAATATTGTGAATTATTTTTTGAAAGTTAATTTGTTGAGGATCACTGCGATCAATGGCGTAGGCGTACGCCTTGATGACCTGTCGATTTTGGGTGGCTTGGTTCCAGAAGGCTGTGTAATTGAAGTTTGCACTGTAGGCTTGTCTAACGGTGTAATAGATATTCTGGACGTCGACAAATAGCGCTACCTTTTTTTCAACATTCATTTCAACATTCATTTCAACATTCATCTCGACATTTATCTCGACATTTATTAAAGCGTCTACTCATACTTACATAAATAAGCAGTATCATTCTCAACTTGTAACTTAAAAGACTGATTGGCTTCCACAACAAAGGTGGCTCCTTCGCCAAAGGTGAGCCACTCCTCTCTACCGGGAAGCTGAACCACCAGTGCTCCCGATATCACAGTCATGTACTCTTTGCTACTGGTGTCGAAGGTGTATTCCCCTGGCGCCATGACGCCAACTGTAGCGGATAACGACTCTGTCTGGAATGCAATGGATTTCACTTTACCGTCGAAGTATTCGTTAGTTTTAAACAAGAGGCGGCTCCTTTTATACGAGATTTAGATGAGATTAGACGAGAAGAGAGGTGCAAAGCCTGAAATTGAGAGGCAGTGTAACATAGGCCAGATCTCAACACTGGACTGGCTCAAGACTTATTTAAACAAGCCAGCACTAGTGCCCAAAATTCAGAATAGTCATTAACCACCACATCGGGTTGGTGCGGGTACTTCTCTGAGGCAGGGAAAATAGTTTCCAGCCAAGGTTGGTCCCATTGCGCACCATTAAAAAAGACACTGGTCATGCCCGCGCGTTTAGTAGAAATAACATCGGTGGTACTGTCACCCACATACCAGACAGTGGCATCGGGTGTAGTCTCCAGTTTCTTGACCGCAAGATAAAGCTGGTCCGGATAGGGTTTGCGCAGCGTGGTGTCATCACCACAGATATTAACATCAAACAAATTCTTCCAGGTTTTATTATCCACTGCCAGTAGCTCGTACTCGAAAAACTCCCGGTCGCGATTAGTAATGACCCCCAATTTCATATCCAGTGACTTTAGCCCAATAAGAAGATGTCGTACCTGAGGCTCGAATGGCAGCACGGTGCCGAAATGATGTCGATAATGCTGGGTGAATAAGGTATGGGCGATCTGTTTGGCCTCTTGATCGTCACCAAACAAGACCTCAAATATATCCGTGCGAGAAATCTTCCGGTCTGCTTTTATTTTAGGGTGTAGCTGCGCGTAGTTTCTAACATGTTCTACCAGCTGGCTATCTTCGGGAGATTTACAGTGTTCAGCATCTACCATTCGACGCAAAAGGCCTTTTTCTCTCAATTCTGGCAACATATCATCTACCGCGTGATACATCGCATCAAGTGTATCCACCAGGGTAGCGTGCCAGTCGAACAATATAACTTTAGGCGGCGTTAGTTGCGCGACGGAGGGGTGCCAATCAACCTCGATGCGGTGGGGATGAGGAATGGGGGGCGGGAAAAAAGAGGGCCTGTTTTCCTCAAATAATAGACTAAAAGTCGTTGTATCTGAATTCTCAGCTGTCGTTAACTTCTCAACTGTCGCCAACAAGTCCATGAGTTCATCAAAACTTTGAATGATAGCGTCGGGATAAAAACGGTCATCGGCGCTAAATATTTGCTCGATATAATCCGGCTCCCAGCAGGCACCGTTATAGAATATAGCGGTAATGCCAGCTTGTTTAGCGGTGACAATATCCAAGTAACCGTCACCAATATACCATGCGTCAGAGCCTGCTTTTTTACCGAGAGCGCTCAGCGCTTGAAAGATCATTTCGGGATGGGGTTTATAATGAGTGATGTCATCCGCACAAACGGTCGTATTGAATAAACTCTGCCAATTACCAGAGTCGACTCGCTGTAATTCATGGTCAAGAAAATCGCGACTACGATTGGTGGCGATACCGAGATTCAAACCCGTTTTTTTTAGACTGCTAAGGTACTCCCCAATGCCTTGCTGAAACGGTTTAACCTTGCCGTAATATTGCTGATAGCATCGGTTGTAAGCATCGTGAGCGATCTGTTTCGCTTGTTGGTTATCACCAAAAATGGCGTTAAAGATTTCAGTACGGCTCACCCGACCTTCCGCCAGTATCTTCGGGTGAAGGCGGCGATAAATCCGAATATAGCGTAGCAGTTTGACGTCATCGGCTGTTTGACAGAGATGTTCCGGCAATAGATGTGGAACCAAGCCCAAGGATTCAAGTTGAGGCAGCATTTCCTCCATGGCTTCAAACATGGCGTCATGGGTATCCACCAGGGTGCCATGCCAATCAAAAAGGAGGGTATGCGGGATTGTGAGGTGTGGCAATTCAGTCGCCATGGTTTTAGCCCTGTAGCCTAGTGCGTTAAAACTATCACTACTCTATATTATATAGTTGATGCCAATGACAAAAACGTCAAAGCTGTGGTGATAAAAACAAGATATTGCCTAATAATGACCCTATGGTATAGTGCGCCTTTGAAAAATCATCAGCTAATAAACCAACTCGATACAGGTACGCGGGAATGAAATTACAGCTGGGCCTGCCCAAAGGCAGTTTGCAGGAATCCACCATCAGCATCTTCAAGCAAGCGGGTTACGATATCGAAGTCAGAAGCCGCAATTATTATCCCTCCATAGACGACGATGAGATTGAATGCATGCTCATTAGAGCGCAAGAGATGGCAAGATACGTGGAAGGTGGCCAGCTGGATTGTGGATTAACGGGTTTGGACTGGATAAAGGAAAACCGGGCTGATGTCATCGAGATGTGTGAGCTAACCTATGCCAAGGCGAGTTTTCGTTCCGTAAAATGGGTCTTAGCCGTTAAAGAAAACTCTCCGTACAAAACCGTGAAAGACCTGCAAGGTAAGACAATTGCCACGGAAGTGGTCAACTTGACCACCGACTACCTTGCGGCTCACGGCGTGACAGCCAATGTGGAATACAGCTGGGGCGCTACGGAAGTTAAAGTGCCCGATTTGGCTGATGCCATTGTTGAGATAACCGAAACAGGCTCATCACTACGCGCCAATAACCTGAAGATTATCGATACAGTTTTAGAAACAACCACACGGTTTATCGCTAATAGAAAAGCCTACGAAGATCCAGAAAAACGTAAGAAAATGGAAGATATCATCATGATGCTGCAATCGGTGATCAGTGCCGTGTCCAAGGTATGCTTGATGATGAATGCGCCGCAAGCAAACCTAAAGTCTATTCTAGAGATATTGCCCTGCGAGATGCCAACGGTATCTCACCTAGCGAAAGGTGACTGGGTTGATGTCATGGCGGTAATGGATAAGAAAGAGCTCAGAGATGTGCTACCTAAGTTAAAGGCCTGTGGTGCAAAATCAATTGTAGAGTTGCCCATCAATAAAATTATCGATTAGAGTGCGAGCCTAGCTCAGCTTGAATGATATTGTGGATGCGCAGGGCTGCGTTAGAAAAAATCCAGTTCGAGCCTCGATTCAGCTCCCTAAACAACGCATTGCGTGAATTGATAAACCCAGTACCCACTTCCCTGTGTTTATCATGATGGCGTTGGATGATTTTATTTGTCATGAAAAGATAATGCCCCGTCACTCCTGCTAAATTTTCTTCGAGAGCATATTGACTGAAATGACCGGCATTGACAGTGGACACGGGTAGGAGTGCGCTATTCGGAGCAAAGGCCACATGAGAAAACAGTGGCAGATGTAGCGAGATAAAATGATAATCGACGCCGGCATCAAGTGATGAAAATAGTTTTTTAAGCACTGATTGTTGATGCTCTGGGTCGGGGTAGTGTTCTTGTTTTAACTCTGCCATCAAGTGAACCCGCTTGCCGTAGCGGTGTATAAAGGACTCAAGGTCAGGGACTAAAGGCAGTGCTTTTCGGATTTCTGCTGCGGTATGCTCTGCGATAATAATATTTTCACCAAATACTCTTTTACCGTCGGCATCGTGTATCACCAAGGGGACAAGATCCTGACTCCATCGAATATCAAATTCGATTCCCCAAATATTGGCCTCAACAACGGGATCAAAAGCCGCATAGGTGTTTTCGAACACGGTCTTGTTATCTCTTTCTCCTCGATGGGAGACAATTCGGCATGCGTTTATTGCATCTATGCCAGGGTAGGGTTGTGGCTTAAAACGATAAAACTGATCAGCGAGTTGTAGGAAGGCGTTTTCAATCCAAGGGGGGATGCTCATGTTCAGTATTCTAATCCGGCATTTTATTTTTATCAACCTGATAGGATTTACTTTCCTAAAACAAAAATGCCCGCAGTTTAAGCTGCGGGCATTCCTTCCTATCCTATGGCTGTCTTGAGTTAGAAATCCTCCCACTCATCGCCATTGGAGCCTGCATCACGTTGTGGACCTTTAGCTGGTGTATGTGTATGCATCTTGGGTGCAGCCACTTTTGCAGCCGCTGTTTGCACAGGAGCAGCAGAATAGGTGCCTGTTGCCCGGCTCGCTCCTTCAATGGTGAAGTAAGCCATTAGGTCAAGTAAGCTGCCTGCCTGTGAGGCCATGGCTTCACCGGCGGCCGATGCTTCTTCTACCAAGGCGGCATTTTGCTGGGTCATTTCATCCATTTGGCCCAGTGCCGTATTCACTTGCTCAATGCCCGATGTTTGTTCGATTGCCGATACGGAAATCTCTTCAATGATATTGGAGACCTTTTCAACCGCATCTACAATCGTACGCAGTGTTTCACCTGACTCGTTCACCAGACGGGTGCCCTCGTCAACTTTCACCACCGAGTCACGAATCAAATCTTTAATTTCCTTCGCTGCATCGGCTGATCGTTGTGCCAAGTTACGCACCTCACCGGCCACTACTGCGAATCCGCGGCCTTGCTCACCTGCTCTGGCCGCTTCAACTGCTGCGTTCAGTGCCAGTAAGTTGGTTTGGAAAGCAATTTCGTCAATTACCCCAATAATGTCAGCAATTTTCTTCGATGATTCATTGATTTCATCCATCGCTGTCACTGCATTGGCAACCACTTCGCCTCCTTGCTGGGCTTTGGTCTTCGCTTCAACTGCGAGCTCATTAGCATGACCAGCGTGTTCGGCACTTTGCTTAACGGTGCTAGTCATTTCTTCCATACTCGATGCAGTTTCTTCTAGACTCGATGCCTGTTCCTCAGTACGTTGACTCAAATCTGCGTTGCCGCTAGCAATCTCGTTGGCTGATCCACTAATGGCATTAGAAGCATCAATGATTTTGCCAATACTGTCAGTGAGCTGACCGGTAGTGGAGTTGGCATTGGCTTTCAGTTCACCAAATGAGCCTTCATAATCATTGGTAATGGTTTCTGTCATATCACCTTTGGCCATGGCACTGAATACCCGCAATACATCTTGCAAGCCATTATCAGCACTTTCTACCAAGGTATTTAGGCCTTCCGACAACTTCTTGAAGAAGCCCTCTTTGCCTGCGAGATCTAGACGCTGGGTAAAGTCACCGGCGGCGGCTGCACCGACTACGGCATCCACCTCACGCTCAACACTCAGCTCCAGGGTGCGGTCGTTCCATTCAACGCAAGTCCCTAGACGCTCTCCGGCATCATTTAAAATGGGATTAGCGATTAGCCCAAAGGTGCGTCCACCCACCTCGATTTCGGTTTTAAAGGTATTGTTAAGGTTCTTAATCATACCTTGTTGATGTGCTGGGTTTTTATGGAATATATCCATATTACTGCCCAGTAAGCGACTGGCATCAAAGCTAGATAACTCTGTGCGAATATCGCTTTCTGCGCCGCGCATCATGTTGGTCACCGAGCGATTCATATAAACGATCTCGTTGTTAGTATCAGCAATCATGGTGTTATTGTTAGCCACATCCAAAGCTTGCTTAACTCTGACGTTTTCGTCTGCTGCTTGTTTATCTGCTACCTCTTGCGCTAGCTGCGCCGTGATATCGCTCCATTCCACCACCGTACCTAAACGCTCACCGCTGTCATCAAACATAGGGGTGGCGATCAGGTCGAAGGTTAGGCCTNCGATGGGTAAGCGGGTGGTAAAAGTATTCGTCAAACCCGAGATCATATCGCGTTGCATTCTTGGGTTTTTATGGAAGTCATCCACACAGGTACCAATCAACTGGCTGGCTTTGAAGTTGGGCAAGGCATTTTGTAACTGTTTTTCGTTACCGGACATCATGTCGATTACCGAGGCATTGGTGTAAATGATATTCAAATCATTATCTGCCATCATCACGTTAGCTTGGCATACATCCAATGCGACTTTAACCCGCGCGTTCTCCTGGGATATGGTTTGTTCCGCTTCTTGGGTGGCGAGTTGTTCGGTGATATCGCTCCATTCCACCACCGTACCTAAACGCTCACCGCTGTCATCAAACATAGGGGTGGCGATCAGGTCGAAGGTTAGGCCTCCGAGGGGTAAGCGGGTGGTAAAAGTACTGGTCAGACCCGAGATCATATCCCGTTGCATTTTCGGGTTCTTATGGAAGTCATCCACACAGGTCCCGATCAACTGGCTGGCTTTGAAGTTAGGCAGGACAGTTTGTAACTGTTTTTCGTTACCCGACATCATACNGATNACNGANNCNTTGGTGTAAATGATATTCAAATCATTATCTGCCATCATCACGTTAGCTTGGCATACATCCAATGCGACTTTAACCTGCGCGTTCTCCTGCGCCACTTTTTGCTCTGCTTCCTGTGTAGCGAGTTGCTCGGTGACGTCATCCCATTCTACTACTGTGCCCAGACGCTCACCGTTATCATCAAACATCGGCGTGGCGATTAGGTCAAAGGTCAAGCCTGCNAGNGGTAAACGGGTNTTAAATGTGTCTTTTANGTTGGAGATCATGCTACGTTGATGCGCAGGATTNTCATGGAAGTCATCAACACAAGTACCGANTAATTTNGNNGCGCTAAAGTTAGGTAGCTTATTTCTCAGTTGTACTTCGTTACCCCGCATCATATCNACGACAGACTCGTTGGTGTAAATGATATTCAAATCATTATCCGCCATCATCACGTTGGCTTGGCACACATCCAGCGCAACCTTAATCCGTGNGTTTTCCTGCCCGANTTTCCGTTCNGCTTCNTGTGTAGCCAGTGATTCGGTAATATCCTCCCATTCCACTACCGTGCCTAAACGCTCACCATTGTCATCAAACATCGGTGTGGCGATTAGGTCAAAGGTCAATTCCCCAAGTGGTAAACGGGTTTTAAATGTGCTGGTGAGTTTAGNGATCATGCCGCGTTGATAGGCGGGGTTCTTGTGGAAATCATCCACACAGGTCCCTACCAATTTAGAGGCATTAAAGTTTGGTAGCGTCACTTTAAGTTCATCTTCATTAGACTGCATCATCTTGGTAACGGATTCGTTGGTGTAGACAATGTTTAGATCGTTATCTGCCACCATCACGTTGGCCTGACAGACATCGAGAGCTTGTTTGATGCGACCGGTTTCAGCTGCCGCGTCTTGTTGTTCTTCTTGCCGGTCAAAAACTTGTTGCATTAAACTGTTGGTCGCTTGTTTAAGGCGATTTAGATCACCGTCCAACTCTTTGTCTATTCGTGCTGAGCTATCCCCTGAGGCGAATTGTTCCATGACACCGTTGATATGATCGATAGCCTCTTGAGTTTCAGTCATCAAACTGTTGAAGGCTCTAGCTGACTGGCCTACTTCGTCATTTGTATCGATATCCAGGCGCAATGAGAAGTCACTGCTACTTTGTACTGCTTGCAAACGCCCAGTCAACAGTCCTACCGGTCCAGTGATCGCTCTTGTAGTCATCCAAGCAATCAAGGTACCGATTACAAGGGCAATGAGCGTTCCAAATACGGTCACCATATTAGTCGTACTTGCGGTGGACTGCTGCTCTTGATTTCGCACTATGATCAGAGCGCTCTCTNCGGCNACAAANTCNTCCAAAATGGCTCGCATGCCATCCATGTATTTTTTACCGATACCGAGCTTAATGAAGGTGTTAATATCATCGCNGNNACGGGTCACTTTATTCATCTCTCGGCGAGCATTTATTTCGGGTTCTGCCGCTTCGCTCTTCCAAGCCCGCGCCAGTTCAATTGCAGTAGCTAATTGTCTACTAACATCTCGAGGAACATAGGCCCGACCGACTAAACGATTGAGTNCGTTGATCGATTTTTCAAAACCAACGCGACCATTTTCCAGCGGCGCTAAAGACGCCTCTTGTCCTGTCAACAAAAAGCCACGATAACCGGTTTCCATATCGACCATATTTTTGGCCATGTTGCCCAGCAATCCCAACGCCATCACATCGTTAGCTTTATTAAAACCCGCGTACAAGGCATCCACATGTACTCGTGTTTGGTCAAAGTACTTTTTACCCAAACCTTTTTTGATAAACCGGGTAACCCCTTGAGCATTTCCCTTTGCCCTAAGGTCGATGCCAACATTGGCGACTTTATNGTCCCATTTGCGAATAATGTCTTTTAGCGACGATATGTTTTTCATCGCAACTTCCCGATCGTAGGCTTTATCTACTAGCGCTTTTAGATCATCTGCGTGTTTTTCGAAATCTTTGCTGCCCTGTATATACGGTTCTAAAGAAGCCTCTTGGCCAGAGAGTAAGAAGCCTCGTTGCCCCGTTTCTTGATTCACCATGTCCATGAGAATCGATTTGCTGAGCGATTGCCCGTTAATGTCATTGGACTTAACAAATGTGGTGTCAACCTCTGCTAAAGCAGCACGGAAGCCGTCGAATTTTTCTTTGCCCACGGTGCGCGCTGAAATCTCTTTAAAGTTCGTGGCGGCCATTTCTCCCTGATTTATTTCACGGCGATAGCCCATGGCTACTGAAGTATGTTCAGCGTGCCATTTCTCCTCCATCGCTTGGACTTTCTCGAGACGACCTACTTGCGTAGGATTATCCGCCACTTGCTTTTTCGCCTTGTCCATCAACTCCCCGAAGTCTTTTTTACCCCCTTTAAAGGGATCAAGAAACTCTTCGGCACCCACCACAAGGTAGCCACGGAAACCTGTTTCCATGTTCACCAAGGACCCAGTTATATCGGTTCCCAGACTAATCGCTTCGTATGTATGATTTACCGATTTACCGGTTTCTAATAATTTGCCCAAACTAAAATAGACGATTGTTGCAATCGTCACGATTAAGCCGAGCGGAATAGCAAATCCGAGTGTTAACTTCCATTTTAATTTCATGTTTTCAAACATACTCATGAGGGGTGCCTACCTTGGTTTTTACACGTTGGGGTTTTTACACGTTGTGGTTTCGAAAAACTGGCTGAAAGCTGAATGCACAGCGCAATTGATTTAGTTTAAATAGGCGATTTCTCGAAAACCTATTAAACTTGTTAAACCAATTAGAGCGTTTAAATTTAAGAATAGATCCGGTTTGCGAAATTTCATTATTTTATTTACTATTTCTTGAGCAATTTTTTTTTGACTATAATTTGACTATAAAAGGGAGATATTTTGAGTCGATTAAAGAATAACAATAATGATACCGTTGCCTATCTCACCCCTGCTGATGTGGCAAAACGAATGTTGGTTTCGCCCATCACTGTTAATCAATGGGCGAAAAAAGGTTGGCTCAAATCCACTCGCACCGGTGGTGGGCATCATCGGTTTTTGCCTGAGGATCTCGAGGCGTTTTGTCGCGAACGCAATATCGAGATGCCTGACCTCGATCAACCGTTAAAAATTCTTATAATTGACAACGATGTACAACACTGTGACCTGTTAGTGCGTTTGTTTAATAAGTTGCCCATCAATATTCAGACGAGCGTGGCTCATGATGGATTTGATGCAGGTAGAATGGTCGAACGTTTTAGCCCTCACCTGGTATTGCTAGACTTTACCTTGCCCGGTATTAACATCTACAAACTTTGTGAACGTTTAAACGAAGAAGTAGACGGACATAAAATGCGGATAGTAGCGATGAGCCAGTTTATTAGTGATGGGGGAGAGGAAAAGATTATTCAAGCTGTTATTTCCCAAGCCCATCGATATGGAGGTGTTGAATACGCTATTGATGGAGGAAAGTGAGTTGAGTAAAGCGCACTAAACTAGTCATTCAAAACTCAGTGATAATGAGCTTGATTTAAACTTCAGCTGAAGGCATCGCATAGGTCAACTCACGATGTAAGGTACAATGGTGAGTTAACCCTATTATCTAGCGACTAATCAAACTGAAATCTACCTACCAATTAAACTGAATATTCGCAATCAGTTCTTCGATATCTTGATCTGCCGTACCAGCCTGCTCAGTAGAGCCCATACGAATGGCCAATTGCGTTTTTAGACCTTTTGCATCAGCCGGGAAAAAAGTGATACCAAAATCGAAGGCTGTTTTTTCGATTTCATTTACGCCGGTCACAGCGTCGATGGTATAGGAGTCAATCCTTGCTGCTACCATCAAATTCTCAGAGACGGCATATTTAGCCATGATATAGGCTCCGGACTCGTCTGCAGGCTCGCTTTTCGAGGCGATCTCTGCCTGAACAGACCAAGCATCATCGTGCCATTGAATATCCACTCCGCTAGCTGAAAACTCAGCCATGTTGGCGCTGGAGACGTCGTCTGTATCGTCATTGGAGTCTGTCCATGCACCGAGAGTGATGGCATCCGAGACCTTGTAGTTTACTCGACCGGCAAATCGGCGAATATCTTCACTAGGGTTGGCATTACCCCCTTCGCCATTAAATAGGCCAACGGTATAAGATAAATCGCCCATATCGCCCATTGCTACAAATCCCCTATCGCGATAATCACCTAGGCCCTGTCTACTGATAAACGCCCGTTCTGGAAACCACAAACCACCTGCTCCTTGAATCCCTTCCAATGAAGAGGGAACATGAAACTGCCCGGCTTTGCCTGTAACAGCGTCTGAAAATTGATAAGTGATAAAGGCATCCTGCATTTCTTTACCCCCGCCGCCTGCCAAGTCAAACATAAGAACCCAACTCACCGGTCCTTCGTTCGTCGATACCAGCGCGACTTCTGAGCGTTTACTTAATATGCCCATATTTTCTACGCCATTAATTTCGTCTTTCACGGATTGAACCCATACCTGTATCATGCCATGTATCTCGAAGCTCACCTCCGAGGCATTGGCACTATGACTCATGCAAAAAGCAAGTACGACGAATAGGGGGCCGAGTATTCTATTACGTTGTTTCATCACTTTTCCTTGCGCGTATGATTAAGTTTTAATCTGTTATAGAAGGTTAGACTGTTAAAAAATACAACCACTTAACTGTAGATCAAACTCAAAATAGGCAAGATTTTATTCGTTGTCAATTATTGTCTAGTGATGGGGGTTGTCGCTGTGAAAGGTATGGCAGATCGTCATCAGATAGCGGCTACATGATCGGTTGAGCTGTTAAACATGTTAGAAGATTTATTGGAATGTACGGGAGAACCAAAATGGTTTTGCTAGTGGTGTCAGCAGGAACACTTTTTGTCCTGCCCGTTTAAAGCGTTATCCTAGCCATTCTCTATGCTGGGCATTTCAGGGATATCTTCCGTTGCTAACAATTCATTGATGTCTAACAGGATCACCATTTTGTCTTCGATTGTTGCTAGCCCTTTCAAAAACCGATTGCCTGCTCTGTCGCCTAAATCAGGAGCCTCTTTCATCATGGCCTGACTAAAGCTATAGACATCTGACACGGCGTCAACGACGATGCCCATTACTCGCTCCTTATCATTCTTTGTCACTTTTAAGACAATCACCACGGTGAGCGAACCGTATTCAGTTGAAGCTATCCCGAAACGTTGACGTAAATCCACTAAGGGAACGATAGTACCGCGTAAGTTAATAACCCCTTTGACGTGTGCAGGTGCGTTGGGAATCGGCGTCGCCATTTCCCAACCGCGAATCTCCTGCACGCTGAGGATATCAACGCCATATTCTTCATCATCCATGATAAAGGTGAGGTACTGTTCGGTGTCTACCGTACTATCATCGCCCATCAGCGCAGAATGATCGGTAGACTCTTTTGTTGCCTCATTA
>JAESQG010000358.1 GCA_016765265.1 Pseudomonadales bacterium
ATAAGGTTCTATCTTAGAAAAATCATTGGGCAATTGTAGACTACGAATATTCTCCAACATATTTTCTGCCACTAATGTGGCGTTTTCGACACCCGTATCCGCCAACACCACGTAAAATAGATCATCACCATAGCGAGCAGCAATATCACCGGGGCGCCTCGCAAATCGTTTTAATTCTGAAGCTACTTTTTTGAGACAATTATCCGCATCAATCATACCGTAACACTGACGGTAGGCATCTAACTGATCCACAGTTACGACCAACATTGACAGATAATTCTTACGTCGCGCGGCGCGGTCCCATTCCAATTTAAACCCGCGATCCATGCTGCTTTTATTGGCAACGCCTGTCACTGAATCAAGAGACACCAAAAATCTAAACCGATCGTTGGATTCTTCAAGCTCCTTGCGCTCGAAGCGGGCCAGGCGCGCTTTTTGCAAATGCAAATAATTTTTACGATTTTCTATTTCATACAGGTAATTGGCAAAAAGACTCATCGCTAAACAGCAGGTCAATATTCCATTATTGACTACTAACAATTCCATATTAATAGATTGGTATGTAATCCAAAAGATGTTTGCAAATACAATGAGTGTTGCGCCGCAAAGCACCCCCCACCTAAACAAACTTCGTGACATGATGAGCAGAAAGAAAGACCCCAGACCCAACATCGCCGAATATAAATAGGAGTAGGAGCCAGAACCCAGATAAGCCAAATTCAAATAAGCAAAGGCACTCACACAAAGATAGGAAAATATCATCCAATGTTGATATGCCACGAATCCCGGAGTATATGACAATAAAAGCATGGCCAAACAAAGCCCTATGGTAGGTATCCGGACTTTCCATAAGGAACCCGCAATCTCTGACATTGTCAGAGAATCTATAATGCCTGTACCCAACAACAGGAACAATAATATAACGCAGGAAGCTCTCACCGCCGATAGCGCTTGCTCAGCGTTAAAAATATGAAAGGATTGTTCAAGCGGTTGAGGAAATTTTAGAGGGAAACGGCTACCCCGTCCCTCTAAGCCATCATTTAAACGCTCGACTAAGGCGGCTTCAGATCGCTCCAAGCCGCCCTCACTACTCGCTAAACTGTTTGATACTAATCCTAATGTCTGCATTTTGCTTCCCTCTAAAAGAGTATAGTTCCCACTCTTGGATAGGGCATAAATTAGTCAATATTTTTAGCTCTTTACCCCAATTTAAAGCTCATCTAACTGAATAAAAAGAAACTTATTTTCTATCAAATAAAACAAGCATCAAAAACTAAGGCGTTAATTCCAAAAATTTTAGGCTCTTAAACCGATACACTCTCAGCCTCAGCAACATCTATCACCAAAAAATATAAGGAAGCGATAGAGACCAGGCAATACGCCAGGAAAAAGTAAAACCCTTCGTACAAAGTAGCAGACAAATTAGCCATTGCCTGGGCCGAGAGAAACGCCACTAACACTCCCACCACGAATACATCCGCCATAGACCATTTGCTAATGGCCCTCACCAACATATCGATACGACGCCGGGCAATAGGTGATTTAAGAAAAAGCGCGGTGATAAGAGATAAGCCTTTGGCGACGGGTACAACAACACTAAACAAGAGAATCAAACCCGCTACCAAATTATTGCCATCGCGATATAAGGTCTGAATCGTTTGCAATATACTGCGGGTTTCATCCAATATTTGCATCTCCATTCCCATCATAGAGAAGGTGACATTGATATTTAACATGGGCAGATACAAACCAGGCACTAATAATGCAAAAGAAATAAAGATAAGCACTAAACCAACAATATTGCGGAGGGGCATATTCACCTTCAAACACTTTAGTCTAAATTATATATTATCGCGCATTTCAAATTTCTGGATTACTATTTGTTATGATTACTGAAGTTTGGATTATTGATATCTAGATTACTAAGTTTCCACGCGCGCACTAAATAGTCCTACGTCACCATCTTCGCCTACCCAATCCCCCAAACTCACCTTAAGCCCTTTGGCTTTCAAATCATTGCTAACGGCCCAAAGGTAGCCCATATCAGCATCACCTTTACCTAATTCCATAATGATTTTTCCAATCGTAGTGATGCCATAAATAGGCACCTGCAATACTAAATCGGATTCATCCTTTTGAATAAAAATGGCTTTATTATGGCAACGCAACACTATCTTGAATCCAGCTTCTGAGTGATTTTCCAATTGTTTCAAACAGTCACCATATCGTACACCATAAAGAATGCCCATTTCCTCCAGTTTTTCAAACATATCTAGATGTATTTCTGGCTTAAAGTAGTCCGTCGCTTCTTTGTAAATAAATCCCCCCAAATTTAAACGCGATACTATATGCAACATCTCTGCTTCGCTCTCTGACATTTGACTCAAGCAACCTATCGCTCGAAGAGGGAAGGTGCCCGGACGGACCACTTCCGCACCCAAAATTTTAGCCCACATCAGTTGCAACGTTTCAGACTGAATATCTTGTACTGCTTCCTGCCAACATAACACCCACTGCCGATCCACCGGCAAACCCGTTACACACTCATCCTTAACGCTCGCCGCTTTCGCCTCCGCAAATATATAGATGCGACGTATCGTTAACGCTCTAGACAAATTAAGTACAGTGCTATTAAGTTGCATCGCACTATGCATGCTCGGGAAGCTTAAGTCTGAGGAGACAACCTTGGTCTCTTGGTTTTCAGTGACAATAATCGAAGACAGTTTAATATCTTCTGTACCTGTATACGAAAACTTGCTAACGGCTCGCCCAGTCTCATTGATGAACTTCTTTCCCTCTCGAATCTCAAATGCATCGCGTTCCATTTGGCGAATCAGCACCAACTCATCAGCTCGGCATTGTAAGTGGCCTCGGCCGTCCCTTGCTATTTGCTGGGGACTTAAGAGCCCAGCGGAATGCTCATCAAATAAAGTCTTCCAAAGTTTCTTTAAATACTTATTTGGCGCTTTTTCTTTAGACATAAAGAGAACCTTTTACCCCACCACCACTCAAATACAGCTGCAACTTAATCGATTTCACGCCGTCCTTCGTTATAGGTGAAAAACCTACAATCTTTATTAATTCAGGATAGATCATTTTAGATTAGAACGATTACCCACTTTAGCTATAGAGTTCGATTCCATGCTTGACTAGTAAAATCAATAAGTTGAGCTATTATGGTGCATTAAGCTGTTTTTGTGATCTTGCTTACATTTTTGGGAGAATGCTTATGGAAGAGCAACGCCGTTACCCTCGCAAATCTTTGTTTTACCATTTAAAAGTACTAGACCCCAAAACTAAACATCAGATCGGTCACTTATCGAATCTATCAGAAAATGGATGCCAGATGGTCATCGATCACCCCATTAAGGAAAACGTAAATCTGCGCCTTACCATTGAAAATGTACTCAGTATAGAGGGAGGCAAGACGATGGCTTTTGCCGCCCGCTGCAAGTGGTGTCGACCCCAAAAAGAGTCGTCTCAATCAAGCTATGATGCGGGAGTGGAATTTCGCCATCTACCAGCGAAGGTGAAACAATTTGTTCAAGACTATTGTTAACCTCGTTATGGTTAACCCAGTTATGGTTAACCTAATCGGCATTATAATATTGGCTAGATCAACTCGAAGGTCCTTTGACCCCTCAGGCTGCACAAAAGCTAGGCATATCAATCAGTAGCCGCCATTTCATACTCACAATATTGTTGAGCATGGTTTATCTTTTCCATAGATCTAGGCACAATAAGATCTAGGCACAATAAGATCTAGGCACAATAGCGGTAAGAACTCACTATAAAATAGCCCATACAAAAAGGCTAAACTCACCTTGTACGGCTATGCTATAGGGTATGTTTGAAATACCACCCCCCAACCTTACCCAGCTAATTAAACCTTCTTCAAGACTTTAACTGCGGCCATCATCAAGTAATATAAGTACAGATTTTTTTTAAAGCTAAGTAGTACCGATAGGAATTTATCAATGCAACAGAAGTTTTGTCCATATAATTTCACCCCCCCTCTTACTATTAGCCGTACGGCCAAAAGTACGGTGGACGTCGTTGCCTATTGCAGAATCATGCTAGTGCTCTTTACCGCATTATTATGGTCGGCCAGCACTTTCGGCAAAACTAGTTTGCCAGACGATCTATCGCTTATTCAAGTCAAACCGCTAACCCCTCTCAGCGACCACGCCCGCACCAGCGTTAATATATTGGATCAGTTAAATTACGCGCATTATAACGAACTCGCTATAGATGACACATTATCAAGCAGAGTATTTGATCGATATCTTTCTGACCTTGATTCCACCCGTAGTTACTTCCTCGCTTCCGATATCGCCGCTTTTGAAAAATACCGATTTATCATTGATGACTCGCTTAAATCAGGGAATCTAAAGCTAGGTTTTGAGATTTATAATCGCTACCAAGATCGTTTTGTGGAAAGGCTACAATATGTCATCAACTTTCTCGAAACTAATATTGATAGCGTGACATTCGATGTCGACGAGTACTTGGAATCAGACAGAGAAAAAGCCGCTTGGGCAAAGAGCAAATCTGACCTGGACGAGCTGTGGCGTAAGCGTATAAAAGGCGCCATTCTAAGCCTGAAACTGACGGACAAGCCTATGGATGAAATAAAAAATGTATTGACCAAACGTTATCGCAGCCAGCTAAATCGGTCGCTACAGGTCAATTCCGAAGATGCTTTCCAGATATATATGAACGCACTAGCCCAAACCTATGATCCCCATACTCAGTATTTCTCCCCTCGCTCTTCAGAAAATTTTAATATCAATATGAGCTTGCAACTGGAGGGCATAGGTGCAGTTTTACAAAATGAAAATGAATACACTAAGGTGGTTCGACTAGTACCCGGTGGCCCCGCCGACAAAAGCAAACTACTCAAACCCGCCGACCGGATTGTCGGGGTGGCGCAAGGGGACGGTCAGGTGGTTGATGTTATTGGCTGGCGTATAGATGAAGTGGTTCAACTGATTCGGGGACCTAAAGAAAGCATAGTTCGCCTACAAATCATTACTGCCGATGCGGAAAACGAGCATATCACCAAAGTCATTCGCATTAAGCGCAACACCGTTAAATTAGAAGATCAGGCAGCACGCAAAGATATTTGGGAATTTGATGAAGGCAAAACTCACTATAAAATTGGTATTATCAATGTACCTACCTTCTACATCGATTTTAAGGGCTTACAAAATGGCGACCCAAATTATCGCAGCACCACCAGAGATGTATCTCGGTTGCTCGCTGAATTACGACAAGAAAATATCGACGGTTTGGTCATTGATTTGCGCAATAACGGAGGTGGTTCGCTACAAGAAGCAAAAACGATGTTGGGACTATTCATTCGATCTGGCCCCGCAGTTCAAATAAAAGATGATCGCGGACGTATAGACCTCCTGAGAGACACTGATCCTAGCATCAGCTATAACGGCCCCTTAGCAGTGATGGTAAACCGGCTTAGCGCATCGGCTTCAGAAATTTTTGCTGGCGCTATACAAGACTATCAGCGTGGGCTTATTGTGGGCAGCCAAACCTTTGGTAAAGGCACAGTTCAAGCCCTAAAATCCCTAAATCGCGGCCAGCTAAAAATAACCCAAGCAAAATTTTATCGCATCTCTGGAGAGAGCAATCAAAATCAAGGCATCATTCCCGACATTGCTTTTCCTAGTCAGTACGATCACGACGTCATCGGTGAGAGTGCCTTAGAAAATGCGCTGGGCTGGGACACCATCAGATCAGCGAAATATCGCATCTATCAGAATCTCAAACCTGTTATCCCCACCCTCCAAGCCAATCATGATCAGCGCATTAAAAATGACCCCGACTTCAATTACCTAATAGCCCAAATTGAAGCCTTACAAGGGATTCGTAAAGACACTCGAATAATGCTTAACGAGGCCACCCGTCGAGCAAATCAAAAGAATGCCGAGCAACGTCGCTTAGGCTTAGAAAACGAAAGAAGGAAAGCGAAAGGCAAACCGCCAATTGCCAATTTCTCAGACTTAGAGAAAGAACGAGCGGAACGAAATAAAATCACACCAGCGCGACTGGTAAGCGATGACGACCCCCTGCTAAAAGAAACAGCACACATCCTCGCAGATTTTATCAAAGAGCCGAAACATCGCGTTGCAAAACATTAGCAGCGCATGTCCCTTCAATCTACCTTCAATCTACCTTCAAACTGATCCCATCTCTAAAAACCCGTAGCGAAGCATTCTAGACTTGGGCATAATTGCCCGTTCCAAAATGATATATATATCCCTAGCTTTGTATTTTAATGCTCGCTAGCAAGAATCACTCGCAAAAAATAGAGATCGATAGTATGTGGTTTAAAAACGTCAGGTTTTACCGTTTTTCCAAGCAATTTCGCCTCAACACTAAAACCTTGCAGGAAAAATTATCGGCAAAAGCATTCAACCCCTGCGGTAAACAAGATGAGTACAGCATCGGCTGGGTTTCACCTTTTGGATCCAAGAGTGATGTGCTTTTTCACGAAATCAACGGCAATATATTGATCTGTGCTAAAAAACAAGAAAAAGTCTTACCGGGAGCGGTGATAAATGAAGTGCTGCTAGAAAAAGTACAGGTTATTGAACTTGAGCAAGATAGAAAAGTATCACGAAAAGAGCGCTCTGATATGCGCGATGATATTATATTTGATTTACGCCCTCGCGCATTCACCCGTTCTCATTTAACCTACGCCTATCTATCGAATGAAGCACAAATCCTATGCGTAGATAGCAGCAGTGCAAATAAAGCAGACGATTTCACCTCGCTATTACGAGATTCTTTAGGCAAGCTTCCCGCGATTCTTCCAAACTTAAAGCACTCGCCCTCTAGGGCAATGACTCGGTGGCTACGCAATCAAAAACCACCCTCTGATTTCGAAATACTGGACGAATGTGAACTGAGAGATGTTAGAGACGAATCTGCCGTTGTTCGCTGTAAGGGCCA
Organism: Pseudomonadales bacterium; assembly: GCA_016765265.1. Classification (GTDB taxonomy): domain Bacteria; phylum Pseudomonadota; class Gammaproteobacteria; order Pseudomonadales; family DC-out160; genus DC-out160. The sequence continues at coordinate 6,973 of JAESQG010000358.1, forward strand.
AGATCTTTTAGGAGAAGAAATCCAGCTCCATCTTGAATCAGGCAAAGAGGTGGTCAAACTCGCTTTGGAATGGAAGGAACAAATTAGTTTCGTGCTACAGGACGACGTCAGTATCAAGCGCTTAAAGTTCTCAGATCTCATGTTGGAACAGGCAGATGATCAAAGTGGAGATGATGCTGCCAGCAGACTAGACACAGATTTCGCGCTAATGTCCATGGAACTTGACCGTTTTATTCCGCGTTTACTGCAAGTACTGGGGGGAGAACAAGAGACTTAGCAATCGTCTCCCCAATTCTACAACATCAAATCACTAACAAGTACCCTCTTGTAGCTTGCCTTAGGTAACGAAATAACAACGCAAGGGGAGGTCTGCATCTGTGCTTGCATTGAGCCTTCCCTCGGCGTTTTAAATTCCACAGGCAGTATTAGGGTATCTCCATCCAACTTGGCCGTCTCTCCCGCCACCACGACAGAGTAACCCACGGTAGGTTGCATCCCCATAGCCACGAGATACACATTATGCGTCTCAAAATTAATCTCTGTTACACTCACTGGTTTTGCTCCTAAAATATTTGCAGAACGTTTACCAACAAAGGATAAAAGGCCCGTCATGCCTTCCATTTTCCTTATCTTTTTATCGCTCTCATAACACTGTGAAGAGCTATAGACCGACACAACGGGGAGTGATTTCATCGCAGCGCTGCAAGCAGTTAGCAAAAACGCGATAACACAGATTCCAACGGTAGTTTTTGTTACATAATGATTTGGCATTTAGTAGGCCTCCAACTATCAACAGACAGAATGCGCTAAATTAACTTTGCATTGGGATATTCACTTAGTTTGGTAATAACTTATATGTCTTCTTTTGGACCTTATGCCCGTTAAAACCCACTACTTTCTTGTCTGTTTTCAAGACCTCTTCACCCGACAGGTTATTCAACATTAACAAAGTAGAATTATTGCTAATACCAAAACCGAGCCCCAAGGCAAAATCAATATCCGTTAGATCCCCTGACCTCAACTCAACAGGTGAAAGTTGATCAACCATCGGGTAGCCCCCACAGCTTTCCCCAGCTTGGCAGATAAAATCGTCATAATCCACGTCAGAACCACCCAATAAATAGTAAGTTCCCACCGGCACATCATCAAACCCGTAACGGTAAACCCCGTCGCTTGTAGCTGCAGTCAAAGTTTGATTCACAAATTCGAAATCACTATCCAAGAGCAGTACCCACGTCTTACCCAGCTCTCCGGCCGAAGAAACAGCCCCTACGTTCATGGATACAAGAATTTCCACGCTGTTACCCGCCTCTGCGGTAAACCTAATGCGTTCAGAATAATAACCTTCCGAAAGACTCGATCGATCGACTTTAACAAGGTATGCACCCAAGTTATTTTCATCAATTTCTTGTGCCTGAATAGAAAGCCATCCCTGTTTTGGAGGAGTCATCGTCACCATCCCAGACCTAGCCCCCACATTCGTAACGGTAAACTGCTGAGAGTTCCCCGATGATCCAACGCTGACCGAAGGTGGAGAAACACTAAGCACTGACGGAAGCTGACCGCCACCGGCCAGCCTCCTCGCTTCTCTAACTGCCATAAATGCGTCAATAAACCCATGACCATAATCATCATCACGGCCTTCAGGCCCCAAATCAACGGTAATTAGCCCACCACTAAGTAGCGTGTCAAATTCATTTGGCGTCAAATCAGGATAAACCGCTTTCATCAATGCTACAACACCCGCCACATGAGGAGCCGCCATAGATGTCCCTGCCATCGCAACGTACTGGGATTCGAGCTGACCACTTGAATCATCAACCAGACAGCTGAAAACACCATCCACATACCGGTCTTGATTCAGATCTACCATTACATCCCCGCCCGGAGCCGCTACATCAATTGTTGAACCGAAATTGGAATAGGTCGCACGATCATTGTTATAGTCAGTTGCACTAACAGAAACAACCCCTTCATAAGATGCGGGATAACTGAGCTGCGAAGAATTGGCATTCCCTGCGGCCGCAATGACAATAATGCCTTCCTTACGCACGGCAGCAAAAACATCCTGGGCCGACTGAAGAAACCCAGGACTACCTAGGCTCAAATTGATAATATCCGCTTTTCGCGCTGGCAAGGTTCCACTATCGTTGGCCAACCCAGCAGCATAAAGTACGCTTTGTAAAATATCATAAGCAGTACCTCCACCGACACCCAAAGCACGCAGAGGCATAATCTTTGCCCCCCAGGAAACACCCGCCAAGCCCATACGGTTATTAGTCCTGGCAGCGATAGTACCTGACACGTGGGTCCCGTGCCAGCTGCTCCTCCCTAGTTCGATCGAATCACCCGGATCATCAGGATTATCGTCGAGACCGTCTTTATCGTTCGCCCTAGTGATATCTTCAATAAAGTCATACCCCGCAATCAACTGACCTTGCAAGTCTTCATGCTCTAAAAAAACGCCGGTATCAATAACGGCAACAATGACGTCCTCGCCTTGAAGCGGCGTACCCGTTGTAATATCCCAAGCTTGTTCCAAATGAATATTTTGATAATGCCACTGTGTAGCATAGTAAGTATCATCGGGCACACGCATTCCCCTCACAATATAGTTAGGTTCCGCATACTCAACATCATGTCGTTGACTGAGTTTTTTTATCGCCTGTAACGTTTTCAACTTTTGATAACTATCCGCATTATTTTCCGCTAATTGGCGAAGAAAATTACTTTCCTTCTCACTCACTCTATTGCTGCTAAGCGAAATATAAATGTTTTGGGTGTCAAATCCAACGAGGGTAGAACGCACAGCACTCGTGTTTGATCTACGGAAAATCAACCCATCGCTTGCTCCAGATAATGACGAAACAGGCGCGTCCAACTTGAATTTTACGATACCTTGAGTAGGCGCAAAATCAACACTTGTAGACCTAAATTCAGGGTATATCGCACCAACATGCTCCAAAATAAGTAAATACTTAGATATACCACTATAGGCATATATTGCTATGTAATACTCTCCGTCATCTGGCACCTGAACGGCTTCGAACTCTGAAACTGTTACTGATTGTGCGACTACATTAAAATCCGCATCGAATAAGAACAGATCCAGATCCCCTTGATATGTTTCTCCCGCATCAAAATCCACGACTTGCAACGCCACCATTTGATCCTTTTGCAATTGAATTTTATAGACATCGTAAACGTCACCGGAAACTTCAAAAACATCTTGCGGAGAATTGCTACCCACAGCACTGGAAAATCCATGTACTATGGAATAATTAGGTATCTGTTGGGCTGTAATGAATCCGTCATTAGATATCCCTTGAGTAGTCGCAGGCTCATTGGTATCACTATCAATAACAGTAAAGGCCGTCGCAGATACTTCTCCAGATATAGAGTAACTCTGTTCCACAGCACACACCAAATGAACATCAGAAACATTATCACCCGGAATAACACCCTCCCCATTTCCGACTATACAAATCTGGCCCTCAGGCTGAATGACCACCTGAACGCTATACGCTTGGCCTTTTTCTAGCTTGTTTTTAAAAGTAAAAACATCGCCAGATACGATCAAGGTTTCCAAACTATTCGTGATAACCAACGTACCCGTTAGCCCTCGTACTGTTCCACCCAATGAAAATACGGACACACTAGAATCTTCATCGCCCACGGAACCTTCACCGCCCTCGAAGTCTCCTCCGACATCATCATCCTCCATTGCACCATCAACTGTTCCAATATCTCCTATAGCACCTCCGACTATATCCCTCGAATCTTCATCATCTTCACTCCCACCACCACAAGAAGCGAGAAACGACACACCCAGAAATACAAACAGTCTTACCAAACTCATTACCTTTTTCCTTTTTTTAAAAAATAGAACGTTGATTTCGCGAATGTTATACTAAAAACAATCAAAATAAAAAAGCGATAGATCGATTTATTTTTTTAAAAGTGGCTCTACACACAACTATCGGCCGCAACCAATTGAAGTGAAAAAGGAAATAAATTTAGAGATATTTTATCAGGAAATATTTAAGACATTGGCTCTATAGCTAATCGTTAGAGAGCATGGAGCAAAACATAAAAAACAGGATTTAATAACAGCCTTTCTGCAAACAACCCAGGGCGTAGAATACCCCGGTTATTATACGAGAGGAAGACAATATCACACATTCAGATCTGATCAGGAATTCTCTTTCCTAGCTTTCCTCACCAAGAAATTAATCACTTCTGCAACCGTCTCTCTGCTTCCAGCCATTCGCACATCGGTAAAATACTTTCCACCCACAACCACTCCGGGCACGCCTTTTAATCCAAATTGGCGGAAACGAGCGTCAGCAAGCTTCACCTTTTGTTTTACAGCAAAAGAATTGAAGGTTTTATCGAAGTCTCCCTTTGTAACACCCTGCTCTACAAAGAAATCCCCTAAGGCACCTTCAGTTTTGAATCGTCGACCTTGTAAATGAATCGCGTCAAACAGGTTTTTTTGTACTTTTTCCTTTACCTTGAGCACCTCTGCTGTATAAAAAGCATGAGCTAACAACTTGAAGTCCGGGTTCCAGAAAGCGGGCATCATAGCGAACTCCACATAGCTCGGCGCTGCTTTTTTCCACTTTTTCATGACCGGTTCTAAACTATAACAATGAGGACACGCAAAGGAGAAGAACTCTAGCACTGCAATTTTACCGCCCGCCTCTGGTTGCCTGGGCTTGGGGACCACAGAGTAATGCGTACCTTCTTGAAATCGCTGCATACCGTTCTCTGCGCTACAGCCTTGCGTCGCCGTTGCCCCTTGAAGAACGATAAATAGAAGTATTAAATAGCGTTTAATCAGCAGCATATTTTTCATTGTTTTTCCTTTCGGTGATTTTGGCAGTAGATGATTATTTTACGTTCTTCTTAGATCAGTTTACAGATTACGATCAGGGTGTAACGGTTATAACGACTTCATCAGTTCCCGTGCCGCCCACATCATCATGAACGGTTAAGATAAAGGTCAGTCTAGTTGATGTATCGACTTGAGGAGCAGTGAAGCTGTCAGTAAATGTATCTCCATCCGAAGATCCAGTTACCACGGTCACATCCACAGTATTATTACTATCCTTAGTCCAAGTATGACCGACAATAGAGCCATCCTCGTCGCTACCGCTACCAGAGAGCGTGACCTCATCACCAGACTCAACACTTTGATCTACGTCTGCATCCGCTATAGGTGAAATATTGTCGACTGAATCCAGCGCATCGATGGTCTCACTCAAATGGTCCTGAGCGTCCTCGGCAGACCTTAGGGCATTGATGCTGACCCTAGCTAGGAAATCGATGACTATCTGTCCTTGTTCGAATTCACTAGGCTCTAGGTCAAAATTTAGATCCTCGGTAGCTTGTAGCGTGACAAATTCAGTGATGGTAATACCATTTTCTAAATCACCATCATCATCCAAGGTCTGAAGCAATCGGGCAATATTCGTCACTTCATTATTGGTGACACTTGTAGCACCCTCTACCAAATTCACTATGGTTAAATTACGACCTGCCTCGGCACTTCCCAATTGGATTGCCCCCAACGAAAAGCTCACAGTGTCCCCCTCATGATAAACGAAATCACCCGTAACCCCGGTCATTCCTGATTCAGAATCAGTGCTCCAGAATAAACCCTGCACGGCGGAATCGTGTATATGGCCTGTTCTGATTTTTCTATCGCCACAAGAACTAGAGCTTATGACCAGACCTGTAACACCGATGAAAACAACTAACATTCGATATCGATCGAATTTAAACATATTAAAAACATCTCTTTGCTATAAGGTTAATCACTTAATAGACCATTTTTCCACAAGGNGCCCATTATACGGCGCAGTGNTCGATAGACAAATTAAAACCTTGANTTGATTGNTTTTTACTCTCAATNATTGGATTGGATAACGACTACATCGATAATTACAGCGACAGCGATAACCGCAACTACTTCAATAACCGTAACTACAGAAACCACAGCAAATACTGTTCAAGTATGGATCACAAAGAAGAAGAAAAGTTCGGCAGACACCGCCGAGATACCCAATGCGTTTGAGATTTAGGTATGCAAGCTTACTCGTCAAAAANCCAACGGGGCTTCTCAATACCGTAACCTTGCGCGTAGTCCACGCCAATTTCTCTCAGTTTTTCTAGTATTGCATCATTTTCAACAAATTCAGCAACTACTTTTTTCCCCATTAGGTGGCCCATTTCCGTAATCGATTTAACCATCGCAAAATCATTTGCATCGGTGGCAATNCCNCTGACAAAAGCACCGTCGATTTTGATGTAATCCACTGGCAAGTTTTTAAGATAGGTGTAAGACGACATACCAGTACCAAAATCATCTAAGGAGAACTCACAACCGATATTTTTCATTTCGTCGATAAAATCTGCTGCATCAGCGATATTGGTAATTGCAACGGTTTCCGTCACCTCAAAACAAATCTTGTTTCTAGGCACTTCAAAATTACGGAACTCCTCAAAAATAAATTTCATTAAACGCTCATCATTGAGTGAATCCCCAGAAAGGTTAATGGAAAACCCTCCGAATTCCTCTAATTTTTCGGGATTTTTTTCCATCCAACGGAACACTGTATTGATGACCCAACGATCCACGGTTTGCATTCTATTATACCGTTCGGCTGCACGAATAAATTCAATCGGTGGAATTTGCACCCCATCTTCATCCTCGACACACAAAAGCACTTCGTAATGCAGCCGCAAAGGTGACTCAGTCTCCCCCAAAGGAATAATCGGTTCAATCCGCTGAGCCCGCAAACGAAGTCTATTTTCATCCAACGCTCGATGCACTTTCGCTACCCAATTCATTACGTGCTGCCGATGAACTAACTCTTCGTCATCGGGCTTATAAATATGAATTCGATCTCGTCCAGCGCTCTTGGCCGCCACACAAGCAGATTCGCCGTGTTTAAATAAGTCGGAAACCAAATCGCACTCCTGTGTGATTTCTACGAGTCCGATACTAACCCCTAAGGTGAAGGGAGTACCTTTCCAGTCAAATCGAAATGCCTGAATAGCACTAATCATATTATCCGCGACCCGACAACCTTGTTCCTCATCATATCGCTCAACTAATACGGCAAAGGTATTACCGCCCAACCTGGCCACACAACCTTCGCTAGATTCCTCTAAAAACTGCAACGTTAATAGCTCTCCAATTTGTTTCAGCAATTTATCGCCAGCTTCATATCCGCAAATATTATTGATCACTTTAAACTGATCCANNTCCAAATAAATCAAGCTGTGAGCCGTTTCATCACGTTTCGCTCTGACAATGNCNCGGCCTAACCATCGCTCAAATTCNTTGCGACTAATGAGCCCTGTAAGCTGATCGTGAGTAGNTTCATANGCNAGTTGNTCGTAAATTTTTTGGACCATGGCGTCTAACCCTTGGTCAACAATAGGCAAATCCCGATAAGCGATGGACCAAACAATTTCTTTTGACATATTCGTCGCTAGTTCATCCAAAGTTTGTTCAATCACTTTAAGTCCCTGATGATTGACAAACACTAAACTATCACGGGATTCGGAAACCCAGGCTAATCGAGCTCTCTGCACCTCTTTTCCAGGAAAGCCAAAAGCAACCCATTCGCCGATCTCTATACGTAACGCTCTTTCACTCCATTTCTTAAGATCGACTTCTTTATTATCATCGTCGTTTTCTTTCTTTATCTTGCGCTTTAACTTATCAACAATAGAGCGTGGCGTCGCCGACAGCGATGAATGCCCATCTACCAACTTCGGCTTTTTCGTTCCTTTCAATAGACACTCTTCGAGGCTCAACAGTACGTCTGCGTGTAGCGACTCCGTGTTAGGCACTTTCGACAAACCGTTTTTAATTAGTTTTAATAACGCCTCAGGTATGATGGCTGGNCTTGAGTTAGAAGCAGGAGGATGATCCGCGGCCTTAAGTGTCAGCTGTAAAAACAGTTGCTCTACTATTTGTAAGCCCATTAACCAGGGCTTACTTTTATCNCCTTGCCGTAGATAGGANAGTAATAACAACTCGCGCCAACCAACCTCCAATAAGTTAAGAAGGAGNTGGGGGACTTTGTTAGTGCCAAGCCGCAGTTCAATTTCTTCATCCACTTTCATTTTAGCTTTTTCTATTCTGTCCTGCCCTTCACAGGTTTCGGTTACACGGCTGACATTTCGCTGATAGACCTGCTCCTGTTTAGCAATCATCTCCTCTAATTTTTTTAATACCCCACGGAATACTGAAATACTGGTGTCGAAATTTTCAGTAATATCACTTACCGCCCACTCCGCATAAAGAATAGACTCGTCGAAAGAAACCGCACCCTTTAACCCCAACCGAGCCACATAATTCAAAACCTGGCGCACCGGATGATTATGCGAGGTCAGCAATGAAGAATCCATNATTAACACTTTTACTGTGGGCACCAACAACCGATTCATCAGCGGCTTAATTTCATCAGAGAGAATAGCGTTGGAAGCAATGGAATCAAATAGACGCTCTAAGATCTCAATAGCTTCAGCTTCCTCAGCCCCTACTTCTTTAGCAGACCTATTTTTTTCAGACAAGAAAAAGTCTAATTGTGCCAATAACCCCAGCTCGCCAATTCCGTTAGTCTTAGCCGTCTGATCTTCTGGGTTTTCAGGCAGCGGGTCTATTCCATATTTACCTTGTANCGCTGTCAATGCCGTAATAACTTCTTTTGGACTGTAGACAGGATTTATTGTTTTAGGCGCTCGAATATAGCGACTATAGGAGGGTATGCCCTCGCCCTCTATATGTCTTTCAATGGCGGATTCACGATATTTCTTGATTTGTAATAGTTGATGAGCAGCCCCATAAACTTTGCGTGTCAATGCCGTTCCCTTATCGACTCTCTCTTGTACTTGAGGGGATCTCTCTGCTCCGCTATCAATAAAATTTTCTGGAAATTCGGTGACCTCTTCATCGAGATATTTCTGAGAGTGTCCGGTTGTGGGCTGGACATTTTTAGCGCCACTGCTTTTATTACTTTTCTTTCTTTCCCTTTTTAATTTTGTACTTTTCTCATCNGCAATCGCTTTAGATTTTGAATCTAAAAGGTATTGACTCAAATTTAAATCGGGGAGAATGCCAGCTTTAGCTAACGAAATATTNAGTGCTTTGTAGAGGGGTTCCAGTTGATTNAGCACCTTCTCCTTAAACCCGAAATATACCTGCTTGCTTACTTTCGAATTTAATCGTAAAGGCTCTATTGCGCCGCGAA
>JAESQG010000359.1 GCA_016765265.1 Pseudomonadales bacterium
ATGGCTATAGGAGCTATGATGTACTGAAAATAGCGCTATTTCATACGATGGGCTCATTACCCGAACCGGAAATGACCCACAGTTTTTGCTGAAGAGGCAAAAATTCAAATGAAGCTAATATTCAACATGCTCGGATCACAACAAACTTCGAATTAACTGCTAGTTTTCACAATNCACTTCAGNTTTCCCCGGCAGAAGTCGAGCTAATTTTCCCATTCCATGCTCNACTAGCGAATANACCGATGGCACCACTACCAGCGTTAATAGNGTNGAACTAATCATNCCACCTATTACNGCTACCGCNAGGGGAGCATTTGTTTCCGAACCTACACCAATACCGCTAGCAGCAGGAATCATCGTGAGAATAACNGTAAGCGAAGTCATCAGCACAGGTCTCAANCTAATAGGACANGCCTCNANCAACGCTTCGTTTATCGACCTACCTTGTGTTCGAAGNTGGTTCGTAAGATCTATNAGNAGTATTGAGTTTTTGGCCACTAAACCAACCAGCAACACCAGACCNATCATTGAATAAATATTCATTGATTGGTCTGCTATCCAAAGCGCAAAAATNCCACCAATTACAGCCAGTGGTTGAGCGACCATGACGATAAGCGGCTGAACAAAGGAGTTAAACTGGCTAGCTAAGGTCATGTAGATCAATATCATTCCGGTGAGTAAAGCAAACTTGATATGTCCAGTAGTTTTACTGAATGATTTGGCCCTCCCAATAAGTTCAATTTGATATCCGGAGGGTAACAACTCCTTTGCCTCAGCTAGTACTATCACCGCTGCATCCCCTTCCGGAATTTTAGGGGTCGCATAGAATGTGGCTGCATATTGTAGATTATAACGCCCTATCGCTGCAGGCCCTAAACCAGACTCAAATTGTGCCACACTATCTAGTCTAACCATCTGGCCAGCCTTATTACGCAGATAAATTTGAAGTAAGTCTCCGTGGTCGGCCATGTTCCCCGGTGGGGTTTTGAGCCGCACATTATAGCGTTCGCCATCGCCAGGCTCATCATTATATTTAGCGACATTTATACCGCCGACTAGTATTCGTAACGCGCGCGCAACTGACGAAGGATCTAGCCCAGCATCGTTTATTCGTTCCCGATTAGGAATAAATTTTAGTTCCGGCATATCCAGTTGCAAATCNGTATCAAGAGGCCCTATAGCCGGNATCCGTTGCAGCCTATCGCTTAACTTCTCCGACATTGCCGCTACCTTTTCCAAACTCGGCCCCTTAAGCACAAACTGTANTGGTTCGCCNCGCAAACCNCCCACAGAAGGNACNGGGGTGGCAAACGCTTTAACACCTGCTATCTTAGCNAGATCACTTCGTACTCTTTCGATAATTTGCGTTTGATGCAATTCGCGTTGNTTTCGTGGTTTNAGACTAACGTAAATTTCACCTTGATTNACCTGACCNCTGGCGCCGCTACCGATGGTACTGAATAATCCAAATATTTCATCATAACCTTTGAGCACGTTTTCAACTTTTTTAAGTTGATCAAGGGTATAGTTAATACTGGATCCTAGCGGTGTTTTGAAGGTTACGAGAAACCGAGACTGATCAACTTCAGGCATGAACCCCTTACCCAACTGACTCATAAACCAGCCGCTAGAATAAACAACTGCCACCGCTAAAATGACCACTAGCGTACGGTGGCCAACCACGAACTCCAGAACTGATTTATACGATTGGTCCATTTTTTTAAACACAGAGTCTAGAACTTGGTAAATTCGACCATGATTCGTTTTTACACGTAGGTATCTCGCGCACAACATCGGTGTAAGCGTAATTGATACAAACAATGAAATAACCACACCAAAAATAACGACTACCGCAAATGCACCGACAAAGCGGCTCATGATTCCCTCCATAAACACCACTGCGCCAAATAAGGATACCAATGTAAGAGTGGACGCTAGGATGGCAAACATAACTTGATTGGTTCCTTCCACTGCATTCTCTTCCGGCGTAGCATCCGGATTATCCTCCATATGTCGATAAATATTTTCCAACACAACAATAGCATCATCAACTACAACTCCAATAAGCAGTAGCAATCCCAGCATCGTCATGACATTAAAGGTATAACCGATAAAATATATCGCGGTAATAGCACCTAATAGTGACACCGGGATTGCAGTAGCNACGATNAGGGTAGAACGNAGACTTTTTAGAAATANCCACACCACTAGAGCAGCCAACAAAGTGCCCTCAAAAAGATGGGCTTTCAGGCCNTCGATAATTGCCTTNATAAAGTCCGCGTCATCCACAACNACATTAAGCTCCATTCCTGGNGGAAGTTGTGGNAAAATTTCATTATCCAACCTGCGCTTCACTTCATCGATGATAGCCACGGTATTGGAGCCGGATATTTTCATCAAACCCAGACCCACAGCCGGTTTGCCGTTGAAGCTGGCAAACTTCCTAAAATCCTCTAAACCATCCTCTATATTAGCGACTTCGTGCAAATACACCGGGAGATTTTGACGGTAACTTACGATTAGGTTTTTCAACTCATCAATATTATGATACTCAAGATCTAACTTGAGTTGTGCTTCTCGCTCCATGCCCACGACAAAACCGCCAGGCAATTTGACATGCTCCCGTTGAAAAGCAGCAATGACATCATCTACGGCAACTCCTAACCCGGTCATCCGCCGTACGTCCAAATCCACTCGAATCGTTCGTTCACGTTCACCGGCTATAATTATATTGCCGAGACCGCTCACTGTTTCCAAGCGTTTCTTGATCATATTCTTGGCGTAGAGGTTCAGCTGTTGCAGCGTCCGGTCACCCTCTAATGACAACCACATAATGGGGGTTCCGCCAACTTTTATTTTTTTTACGATGGGGGTTTCAGCATTTGTGGGCAATAGGCGAGTTGCCTCATTAATTTTCCCCTGCATTTCATTAAATGCCACATCAATATTTTTTTCCAATTCAAATCTGACAATAATCACAGACACTCCGGGCAACGATGAAGACAAAATATCTTCAACCCCAGCAATGCTGTTAACGGCTGCTTCGATAATATTAGTGACCGATGCGTCCACGATAGAGGGTGCTCCACCGGGCAAAACGGTGGAGACAGAGAGCATCGGAAACTCCATTTCCGGTCGCTCGTCAAGCCCGATGCGATCATAACTAATCATGCCAAATAAAATCAGCACAAAACTGAGCATGTAAGTCATTACGTGATGTTTTATGGAGAAGGCGGGAATGTTCATAAAGCGGCATCCATTATCTGGACTCTCGCCCCGTCGGTTAACCAAGCGGCACCATCCAGCACAATAGAATCACCGACACTGACGCCAGAAGTCACCTCTATCAAGCCCTTCTGTTTCATACCTACGGTAACGATCTGTTCAGACACTTTATCGCCAGTAAGACGATAAACCACAACACCTGCAGGACGGCGCACCAGTGACCTTTCCGGTATTACAATAGCAAGAGCGTGTTCACCCAATACAACTTCAGCCGAAATACTAGAGCCTGGTCGCCAGTTTCCTTCATTCTCAAAGTCCACTAGTGCATGTAGCGCACGACTTCCATGTTCCAGCATGGGCCGCAAGCTGCTTACTCCCCCAACTACCTTTTTGTCTCCTTTTATTAACGTGACCCGCATTCCTAAGTCGATTGATTTAACAAGTATGTCAGGGAAATATAAACGAGCGCGTAATTTACCCGTTGAGACAATGTGAAATAACAATGTCCCTGGTTTAACATAATCGCCCTTAGAAACTGTTCGCTGTTGGATGACCCCTGCTACTGGACTTGTGATTCGAGTATGCGATAACTGGTAGCGCGCTTTTTTTAGCTTCGTTCTAGCGCTACTTAGTTCTGCTTGAAACTGCTTCAGTGCGGTGACAGCATTATCTACTGTTGATTGTGAAATCATTTTTTTGACGATCAATTCTTTGTTTCTCTTGATAATCCGCTGTTGGTTTTCAATCAAAACCAACATACGTTGGATATCAGCACTCGCGCTTTCTTCATCGATTTTAAATGCCTCGTTGTCAAGTTCAGCAAGCAACTGCCCCTCCACCACAGACATTCCTTCCTCCACCTTCATGCTCACTACTTCAGCGGACACCTTCGCTGCAATATGGGGGGCACTTGGGCTTTCTATATCGCCCCTAACATTGGTGGTCAATACCATGGTTTTCTGTATGGCTTTTACCAATGTCACGGGGGTAACCTTTGTGGAAGTATCCTCCTCTGTCGCAGCGGCAAGGCCCACGAGACTGCTCATCATAACGAGCAATACTGCACTGCAATATAGAATGAATTGGTGATAACACTTGTTACTCTTGCTGAGTTTATTCATAAATAGATACTTCCAAATCCAGAACTCAGATTATTTTAATGGTGATTAAAAACCATCAACGAGCCATGCCTTCAGTTTTATGATTTGTAATCGCGAATGGCAAATCAGGTCAATAAAACATTCAATCCAGAGCGGTATGATATTAAAACTAGCTACACAGCGGCCAACTTATTAAACGCCCACAGTTTATCAGGATTAATAACGAGCCGAAGAGAGTATTGTACAAAACTCTATTGAGCAAGGGGAATCGATATTCCAGATGAGGCATTACTTGATTATTAATACCTTATAGAAACATTAAGTTACTACCTAGGCGGGGAAATGGGGATATGTCTTTGTGAATAAGTTCATACCGGTAAGGCTGCTGATAACGCATTTAACAAATCATTTCTAGGGAACGGTTTTTTTAAAATAGCGCAAGCACCAAAGACCTTGGCGGGTTCAAGATAGTCGTCACCGAGCTTTCCACCACCACTTATCACTATCACCGGTATATCTTCTCCTTTAAGTTGGAAAAGCAATTCCAGTCCATCTTTCATAAGGCATATAAACATCAGTAACAACCAGATCAATCTCCATTGACTCAAGTAACAGATCCGCTTCTACGCCATTATTAGCGCTAAACACCAAATAACCGCTCCCCGAGCTAATCATAGTTCTCAGCAACTTTAGATAATCTGGATCGTCATCTACTACCAGGATATTTTTCACCAAAACCTCATTCCTAGTCTGATGGGTCTATACAAAGTTAACTCAATATATAGCCGCCATTACCGTTCATAAATCCGCCAACTGAAGCGAATACGCCGTTAATTAAAATATAGTTCAAGGTTATTGAACCGCAAGATCAGGCCTGTTAACTACTCAACCCTACCACCTCTATTACGCACAGTTAGACACTCACAGTCAGATAGGGCCACACCGAGAGCCATTAGTGATTTACTTTATACATCAAACACTTAAGAAAACTAATAGAATATGACTGAAGTTTGTCAGCTTTGACCCTTGCACCGATATAATGCACGTTGCTATTGCGGTCTTAATCTTTGAAGAAACCCCTAAAACTGTTGATTAATAGACAATACAGGGTTTATTATCCCCATCGAAATTAGACAGTGTGCTTCAGGGCAATTCTTTCCACAATTTCCACATGTATTGCCAGTATTTTGACCTATTTAAATGAATTTTGAACGGTTTAGGGGATTAAATGGACCTGTTGGTGGCGTTTTTTAATCAGGAAGACCTGATATATTATCTATTAATTCCTGTTTTCGCTGGGATAGTTGGGTGGGCCACGAATTTCGTTGGCATTAAAATGATGTTTTCCCCCATTGAATTTATTGGTATAAAACCGATTTTTGGTTGGCAAGGAATTGTCCCCGCCAGAGCGGAGAAATTTGCACGTTTGCAAATGGAACAGGTAGAAAAAATTATTGATTTTCAGGAGATATTAGGCCGTATTGACCCGGAAGAAATAACCCAAATAATCCGTCCAGGTATGAGGGAGCTAGCTGAAGAAATCACCAATGAAGTCATAGGCGACAGCCTGCCTTTTGCCTGGGAAAATACACCACGCTTCATTAAGAATCGATTTTATAACCGATTAGACAGAGATCTACCCCAGCTTTTTGAAGCCATCTATAGCGACATCCTCGGTAATTTTGATTCCGTGTTTGATGCCAAAGCAATGGTCATCGATAAACTTACAAACGACAAACAGATATTGGTTGATATGACCTACAAAACTGCCCACAAAGAACTGGGGTTTCTTGTTAAATCTGGTCTCTATTTTGGATTTTTATTTGGCGTTATCCAAATGATTTTATGGTATCTTTTTCCTACCGCATGGTACGTATTACCCATAGGTGGTTTTTTTGTTGGATACCTGACAAATTGGATCGCAGTACGATTAATGTTTCATCCGCTAAACCCCATCACTATTGGTCCGTTCACTCTTCACGGTCTGTTCCTGAAGAGAAAAGATGAAGTAGCGCGAGATTACGCAAAATCCATGACAAACTCTGTGCTCAATCCACAAAGTATTGCTCAATACGTGATGAAAAGTGCTGCGGCAGATAAAATCTATGCGCTAGTGAATCGTCATATTAAAAAAACCATTGATAACGTCGTCGGCATAGGCAAACCAATAGTTCTCGCAACTATGGGTACGCAAAATTATATCGATATGAAAAATTCGGTACTTGATCGAATATCAGGAAGCACAATGAATATCCCAAGTTCCATCAGCGACGGTATAGCCTACACAGAGCGAGCACTTGATTTAGAAAATGAAATCGTAGATCAAATGAAAAGTTTTACTTCTCTCGAATTCGATGGCTTTGTTAGACCCATATTTGAAGAAGATGAGTGGATACTTTATGCCGTAGGAGGCGCCTTAGGCTTCCTCGCAGGTTGGACACAATTTGCAGTAATGTTTGCAAATTAGCCGTAACTCTTACTCAGTTTAGCAATGAAATTTTCCAGCTCAGCCGCGGGCAGGTCATTAATCCCTGCTGCTGCTGCCCTCCCACCCCCGGTGGGAAATTGACGACAAAGATCTACAGCCCCTTGTTTATTATTTAGCGGTGCCCTGACGCTTACCAAAAAGTGACCATTTTCTTTTTTTGTAAGAACACCGTGCGCTCTATCGGGGAATGCATTAGTAAGATCGTTACTATAAACACCACTCACTCTTCGCGCCCATGGCTCATTAGGTAATATAAAAACAGCGACATTGTCGTTGCGATACATTGCTTCCACTTCTTTGGCGAAATGCATATCAGAGCGATAACCCTCTTCAAGACGCGCAAAATCCGCGTTATTACTGTGATAAAACTCTAAAGGATTACTAAATCCACAGAGTTTTAAGTACAAATCCGTAGGGGCAAAATGTAAATCCTCTAATGAAGAACCATATCCGTTGTAATTAATGTATATGCCTAGGGCTTCCAACGCGTCTACATCGCTGGCCGCCAAATTCAAGGTTTTCCCTAACGCCCGAGCGCTTTGTTTGAGGTTATCTCCAAAAGCACCCGTCACCGCCCACTCGGGAAATTGTCCACTCAGGTGACCGTTTATCAACAGACTGGTACATATATCTGGCGCCTCATTAATAATAGTGGTGAGATTAGGATCATCGGGAATATCCCCAGAATAATGGTGATCCACGTAAAAAACCTCCGCCTTATTAACTAAAGCTTCTTGCACCTCCTTGAGGTTTTTATCTAAAGAAATATCCAACACGGTCAACCTATCCCCTTCGGATACACTGATACCAGACAACAGGTTAATATTTCTTTTAACGCCTGACACCAACTGAGCCTCTCTCGGTTCAGCATGTCGCAACTGAATCAGCGAGCAGATTCCATCAGCGTCGCCATTAAAAACATCATAGTTAGTCATAGCGCCATCTACCACGGGAAATTACGGAAAACGTTCGTCACCCCTATTTCTAAACCCCTGAAAAATAAATTTCAGGCTTCTCGAATACGCGACGGGTATATTAAATCTTATTTTTTTGAAATTTTATTTGTAAACTTGATATCACGTGCTCTAAAAAGACATCTGTTGATCGTTGTGCCTCAAAGATGTGGTACGATTTATCGATAACGCCACTAATCATGCCTAATATTGATTGCTCCTGGTCTTCAGTCAATCCCATAAAACTAAAAGCTTCTTCAAGATTATTTTGTAGCCTTGAAAACAGATGATACAGTTCGTCTTTATATACCTCTTGATCACGCGCAATTTGCTCTAGTGATGTCTTAGCATCTTGCGTAATAGAGATTATCGCTGAATGTTGTCTCAACGCCTGATATTCAGTTTCTAAAGCTTTCACTTTGGCATTTAGTCCTCCAAGTAAAAAAGCCGCATGATCCTTTAGTCGTCCATAATCTTCCTGATCTTCTGGATTACGGAGTATCAATATTGCCACATTCTCATCATTGAAGATGGTACGCTGATTAAAGGCAAAGATTCTCCCACTAAACCGTAGGGCTTCAANNAGCTTTTTCTCTANNGGTTTTATCTGTTTATGNGAGTGNGCNTAATNCTCGNTNNNTACCTGCNCTCACNAGAACACAAGCCTCNAAATTATATTGNTGTAANACNGAGAGNCCNAGCTCNGACAATTCNTGAAAACTCTNACACTGAAAGCTTTTTCTCATAAAGTGCATAACAACGCCCAACTCAGAGCTGCTGCGCATAGCCGCCATCGCAGTTTGCATAGCATCATGGGATTCAGTTATCAGCTTATCGGTAAAGAATTTATTCTCTGCTGCTGCTTTTATCCTTACACACAGATCATCTATTTCAAAAGGCTTTGAAATATAATCATAACCTCCCGCTTCAAAACCTTTCATTCTTTCTTGAGCTGTTTNCAGGTGTGCCAAGAATATCACTGGCGTAGATTTGAAATCGTTATTTTCTTTCAGTTGACTACAAACCTTGTAACCATCCAGATCACTCAAGTTCACTTCCATAAGGATGACATCTGGTTTTAGTTGTCGGACCTGGTCTAAGCACTCAACACCTGACAATACCTGGGACAAGTTAAACTCTTCGCTAAGCCCTGCTCTTAGCCAATCGTATTGCGACGGGTCATCATTAACTAAGAGGACGCTCGTTTTACCTTCCATCCGATTTCCCAAACAATTGAGGTCTCAATGATAATGTCTGTTTAGCTGTATCTCATTAGCTAAAATTACAACAGGCTAAATCCAATAGACACAACACAATAGACATAACGCAATATTCACAACACAACGGACAGACTCACTATGCCATCATAAGCCTACTAATGATCCGTATAATATAACTTTAAGTCTATACCATAAAAGCGTGTTTTGAAGGGATGTTTGATATGGGTTGAACCCAAAATAGATTGTATTTTGGGAGGATTACTGAGGAGAAATATTTTTTTCGGCAACCATTTGTACCCACTGACATATTTTCTGAGGAATCAATTTTTGATAGTTGGGATCAGTTATAATATGTTCCAAATCGCAATAATAATCGACAGTCAACAACTCTTTAAAATCCACATCAGAAAAGCCATCTTCATACTGGGATTGATGGTTGTAAACCTCCAATGCACCACCGGTGAAGATGTTATACATATGAACATTTTTTTGTGCTAGAGAATTTAGCCCTTTTGCTATCTCTTCTCTTGGTGGGAAGACTCTAATATAACTCGGCATTTCAACGAATTCCTCATCCACGGAAGCTACGGAAAAGGAGTCCGTTTTAGCTGTATTGTCGGTCATNCGTTTTAGGAGTCGAACCCACACCCCTAAATCCAAAATACGCGGACCAAAATGCATAAGATACCACTTCCAATTTCGATAACAATAAGAATCAATCTGCGCCATGCCAATGATACGCTCGTCGCGCAAGGCAATTTCATATGAAGCATCTGCTCCCGAACACAAGCCATAAACTATAAATTTGTTTATTCCTTTCTTACGCTGTAAATAGTCCATCACTTCTTTGATTTCTACAACAGAACTCTCTTGGAAAGACTGCGTGCCGCGTCGAGTTTCACTATCGCCAATTCCGGAGAAATCAAACCTAGCAGCAAGAAAACCGGATTCAGCCAATAATCTGGCAATTTTAACGGACACTCTGCACGTACCAATATGATGCATTACGCCCGAGTTAAGTATTAACACGGCAGGTTTGTTTTTTTCAAATGACTTAGGTTCAGTGACAATCGTAGTGAGAGGCGTGGGACGGCCTATTCTTATGGCATTTTCCTTCAGTGGACTCGCATTTACTGGCGCTTTGTCTGCACTCGTGTTCATCTCTGTTTCCACCCTAGGTCATCATCCAATTTACGATAGCCTGAATTACTGGTTGAGGTAATAATATTCCACCGTATTCATCAACATAGTTCCAATTTCCGGGAGCAGGCGCCAGTTCAAATGTATAGTTGGNTTTATCACTCCACTCCTTCTTAATAATCTTGGAAGAATCATTTTCTTGAGATACCACATGGAAAATTTTGTTAACTTTGGGTTCAATATCGACCAAATCCAAACCTTGCAACCCATCGCGTAACGATTTCACCAGTGGAAAACCATTGAAGTGCAAGGTACCTTCCTCATCCACGCGATTACATACCGATGCTCCTTCTATCAACATCTCTTTTTGCAGCTCTTCATCGTAGCTCTCACCCGAACGAACAGGATCCCACAATACCAATTTATGTATCTGTGATTTACCCGCCGCTGCCGCACTCGCCAGTAATGCCCCTAACCGCANCCCAANTACATTGACTTTTTCAACGCNAGCGGTCTCCTTCAATTCTTCTANAGCNACNTCAATATCTTCCAACCANNCNTCCACTGNGACATCTTCGATTTCACCACTAGAATCGCCAGTNCCNCGNTANTCAAATCGCATAACNGGAAACCCCTGCCTCGCCAANAACATGGCGAGCTGGCGATAAGCTCGATGAGACCGCATATATTCCTGTCCAAACGGAGGACAAAGCAAAACACACTCTTTCCTCATCTGCTGCGCCTTCTGCGGATGATACACGCCGTATAATGGCTGAGCAGACGAACCAAAGAAAAACGGATTCATTATCTAATTTCCTAAATCTTCCACAATCGGGGTAATTTTAAAACATATAGGCAACTGTATCAATATAATCAATAGCTTGCTTGAATAATACCACCCATCCCAACACCTCAATGCAGCAAAAATAACATTAAGAACCATACTATTAAACAATATATCCAGAAACAATGGACCAATGTGCATTCATTTTAAAGTGTTTTATTTGTTCTTCATCGACATCAAAGATCGTTGTCCATTTATGCTTAAACCAACTCATTTACCTGAATCGCATTTTCAAGATTTAGTCGACTTTGCTTCAGAAGTGGGAAACTCACAAATCTCATATTAGTCGCGCGCCTGACCGCATTAGCCACTGCGGGGCCAATTGCTGCGACCCCCAACTCTCCAACTCCAGTGGGATGCCGCTGGCTCTCTTCAATCGACACGTGGATTATTGGTGCGTCTTGCATTCTAGCCACAATATAGCTATCAAAATTAGGCGATGCGTTATCTGGGTTATTAGATATTTCACTACTCAAACACGCCGATAGACCATACATAATCCCTCCTTCTATCTGCGCTCTAATGCCATTTGGATTCACTGCTATCCCGCAATCCACTGCTGCCCAAGCCTCAGAGACTGAGAGGATTCCCTCCTTTAAAGTGATATCAACCACAATGGCGATGTAGGAGCCAAAACAAGGATAAGCAGCAAATCCCATGGCCTTATTTTGTCTCTGTACCAGCTTCCAGTTTGACGCTCGCTTTACATTTTCAACCACTTTTAATAGCCGGTCTGGTTGATATCGTGTACCCGCATTTATGCTTAATTTTAATCGCTCTACCACGGATAATTGCCTAATATGCCGGCTAAAAAAGGCAATGGGATCTTCATCATGGCAATAACTCAGCTCATCCATAAAGCTACAGATTGCAAAACTGAAATATCCGTGCGCTACGCCCCGCCATATAGCTGGCAAAAAATCACCGGCAACTACTTTTCCTGTGGATGGGATATTCCAGTCCAGAAAATCAAACTGAGCACCCGCTGCCACGGACATTGTGTGAGCTGGCGCCCCAGATTCACAAAGTGTATGTTGAATCTGGTTTCGTTGTTGTCCATTCCAATCCAAACGCTGAACGCTGGCGGGCCTATAATGTTCCCGCGCCAGATCATCTTCGCGCGTCCAGACTAGCTGTACTTTTACCTTATGATTTTTCTTCTCGATCAGTTGATCTCGAAACTTGCGCTGAAAGTAAACCTGAGCAATCCAGGCAGTTTCTATCACAAAGTCATTATATCGTTTTCGACCAAATGACCCGCCCATCGGAACGGTGTGGAGGACTACGTTATCTATTTCTAG
>JAESQG010000360.1 GCA_016765265.1 Pseudomonadales bacterium
GTTCTCATATTTATAGGGGCTCTAGATCAAGCGTTGGCTCTAAGGAACAGAAAACCTGGGAGCTGCAGGGAATTAGTAGAAGTTATGTCACTTGTATTGCAGATCCAATAAGTACATGCAAAAGAGCGCGGGGCATACACGCATTGTTTGTTGAGGGAGACAGTCCCAATGATGATCTTGAAGTATAGAAAAAGTGGTGTACTAATCATTATGGAGATCATGTGTGTGGCGACACGCTAAATTCCCGTTGACGACATCGAAAATTCCCGCCTGTGTGTTAGTGTAGCACGGTTATTTAGCCTCCTTTTTTGTCGGTTTTTTTTGAGTAGTTTTTTTCCTTTTACTTTTCTTTTTCTTAGCGATTTCGGTACGGTAACTCGGCGCATTTAACTCCAGTATCGTTGAGTGGTGTACCAATCGATCTATCGGCGCGGCTGTCGTCATTTTGTCTTTAAAGATTGATTCCCAGTCCGAGAACTTTGCGTTGCTCGTGATCATCATGCTGCGCCGCTCGTAGCGTTCGGACAAGAGCGTAAACAGCACATCGGTCTCTTGTCGCTCGTAGGGGACATAAGAGATGTCATCAATAATCAACATATCGAGACGATCAAATTGTTTGATCAACTGATCCAGCTCAAGGTCACGTTTGGCCCGCAGTAGCCTCTGCACTAAACTGGCGGCACTGGTGTACAATACTTTTCGACCTCGCTGACACCACGCTTGTGCCAGTCCAATACACAGATGAGTCTTACCGGTACCAGGATTACCGAACAGGAGTAGGTTCTCGCATTGATCAATAAATTGGCCACCACGCAACACCTCTAGAATACTCGGTGATAGACCTTTGACACGCTGTAACTTAAATTCCTCTATTGTTTTTAAACAGGGTAAGTGCGCTTGTTTGGTTAGCCTTTGAATGCGCCGCTGATCTCGATCTTCCAGCTCCAGGCTAACCAATTGAGTAAGATACTCAAGGTAGGTTTGCCCGCTCTTCTCGCAGCCATCTGCATACGATAAATACTGTTGTGCCATCGCTTTGAGCCCCAGCTTTTTTAACAAACCCTCAAGATTATTAATGTCGGGCATTGGGTTCACCTCGCGTTGGGAGCAGCAAGTCGTATTCAGCCAGATCCGGTTGATCTATCTGCACGATAGGGACCTCCTTGTCTGGACTCCTAACCAGTAGCTGCACCTGCTCTAAGGTGGGGGCCATAGCGCTAGTCAACAATAAATCAATGGCCAACTCGACCTCATACTCTGAGGTGTTGCCTGCGCATTGTAGAACCGCCAGGTAGAGCTTATGCCCACCGGAGGGAGAATGCTGGATGAGTGCATCATAGGCTCTTCGAAAGACAGCACTTGGAAACAAGTCATTACGAAAACGATACCCCTCGAATGCGCCGGGTTTGCGTAGCAACTGGTTAATCACATGTCGATAGTTAATGCCGGTTTCTCCAGGCTCCTTGCGTACTATCGCTTCGATAAAATGCTTGGCATAATAAATCTCTAGCTTATCGGGATAGAGCTTTATCTCGACTCTTTGACCAATGAGACGACTGGGTACCGAGTAGGGTACGGTCTCAATGGTAATGAGACTTTCTGGTGAGACCGTTGAGGACAGCGTTTGCGGGCGATACCATCTCCCTTGCGGTAACGATTTACACTCCTTGAGCTCCTCTATCAGTTTGTCTTTGCGTCCTCTGTTGCGCTGCTCAATCACTTCAGCTAAAAATGCCTCGTAAGCCTCTCGGTTGGAAAAATCTTTGGATCCACGCAACATCAGGCGTTGTGCAATTTCTTTTTTGATCAGATCATTACTTTTTTCAACACTGCCGTTCTCATGGCTTTGCCCCGGATTGTTGCGACTTGGGCTCACCTGGTAGTGATCAAGCACCTGAGTCCATCGCTCATTGAACTCGCGTCGACTTCCCAGTTTGTGGGTCGCTGCACTGAGGTTATCAGTGCGGTGCTCTCCCGGCACCGCCCCGAGTTGCCATACCGCTTGCTCGTAACCGGTGCATAAACTCTCGAAGCTTTCGCTAAAACAAATTGAGGCCGTTTCCCAGCATGAATAAGGTAGCATGAAGTGGAACAATAGGTGGTTAAAAACCTCGCCGGAAAGGGTGATCTCTAGCGAATTCATAACGGTGTAATCAGACTGACTTTGCTTGCCGGGCTTGAGCGATTGACGGAAGATCACCTCTTTCTTGGGACCTTCAAGAGCCCGCCACCGGCGCACTTTTCTTTGTAGGGTCCGTAGGTGCTTGTCTTGATATTGCTCGGGGTATTTATCGATTAACCATCTCAATATGATTTTTGCTTCTAGCCCAGGAGCGTTGTCAAGAAAGCTCTCAATCTCGCTCCATTGGGAGTCGAATAGCTGAGCTTGAGTGCTGGGTTGAGGGGACTTTTTCAGCTCTGAAGGCAGCTGATTAGCCTTGAGGTATTTACGTGCTGTTTTGGGGTCCATTCCTGCTCGGGCAGCACCCGTTTCTTTGGTGTACTTGTGTTTTTCCTTCATCAGTTTCCCTACCTGCTTATCGGAGCATGTCATTCCTACCATCCTTGACTCAAGCGCAATTAATGGATGGTAAAAAATGATAGCCTAGTGATATAAATTAGGGAATTTTCGGTGTCGTCGTCGGGAATTTAGCGTGTCGTTACACACTGATTACCGAGAAAGACCAAGCAGTGGTCTACTACTGCAATGGCCCCAAATGTGGCAGGAGTGCCACAGCCGTTAAAATAGCTCTAAAGTGTGGTTACGAGAAGATTTTTTGGTTCCGCGGAGGCTTCGAAGAATGGAAAATCAAAAGGTTCCCCATTATTAACGATAGCTAAGACAATAATAACCGATNCTGGGTAACAATAGCCTTTAAAACTAGTTATCAAAATACTTCCACCGAATCAAAATGCAAAATGGTAGGTTAACAAAATGGTAGGTTAACAAAATGGATAGCCAGAAGCGGCGCACTAGNATGCTCCCAGTGCTTCTAGCCATTCTAACCATTCTAGCGATTTGTTGGTTGTACGTAATTCCTAAGGGCCGATACTAACTTTGGAGCAGTAAATAAAGCTCTTGGTAATTTACAAAGTTCTTTCAGGAGCCGTATAAACGCTGCGGTACTACTTATGTTTTTCATAATAAAATTTTGAACCATATCCTCCGAATTCTCGTCATCTTTCTTTTTAACTATGAGTATAGAAAGGTAAGTGTTTAGTAGCTTTATAATTTCACATTCGCGTCGACCCACAGGAGTGTCTAAGTTGGGTTTCACAGGGGTTAGCAACCAATTTAAATTGATACTAACATCTTCAAGCGTTTGTACAGTGTGCGACCAACCCCGTGGTATAAACAGCAGGTCACCTGGGTTAGTCGTAAATTCGTAATAGGTAGTTTTATTACTGTTTGGGACAAAATCAACACCAACTGCACCCAAATGAGTTAATGGAACTGAAGGCAAGGGAGTCTGCGGAGAAACTATGACCCAACGCTTACTTCCCTTAACCTGCGCGTTAAATCCGTGACATCCACCCAAATCGTAGTGCCAAGGTGTTATATTTCCTTTCGAGTGCATCCATACACGCATAGGTGTTTCGTGTACCAATGTATCGTCATTGTTACAAAGTGTTCGATAGATTGGAGGAACTTTTATATCATCATTTTCGTTGGGCAGGGGAGCGGAATACCATCCCGGCCTCTTCAGTGTATCATCCCAAAATCTTTTTCGAATATACTCAGGATTACACATTTCTTCCTTGAGAATACGAATGCCTTTAAGCAAGACTGGCTTCTCTGGTAAATAGTAATTTTTTATAAAAGCCTCTTCACTGATCGAGGAATATTGAATGCTTTCAATAGACGTCTCGGAGTCATTACTATAATCCAAAACGTATTCCTTTGATTTAATATTTGTTTTTATTATTATTTCGTCACACATTGTATTATGAACCCTATTTGATGGGGGGCGTAATTATGCTGCTTCTAATTATGCTACTTCTATAGTGTTTCCAAGCACCTTTGTGAGTTTTGTTCCTTGGTTAACTTATTGTAGACTTTTCTACGGGCACAATCTAGCAACGCTTCTTATCATAAAGCGGCACCCTTGGAGAATCGTTTGGAGACTATATAAGATTTTCTCTACCACCTTGGCGGCGCTACATCATCTCTTCGATATCCCGGTAGCAAAGGCATTTGTGCGAAAGGCACCAATCGGCAAAAAAAAACACTAATCGGTATGACGATAGCCGGGCAGTGTGGGTAAGTAGGTTTGATTTGTCTATTCCGATGGAAATGGATTCGCAATGGTTTTCATCATTTAACCCTTGCTGCGTGAGTTTAGTGATTCGCACACTTTACGTTTTGACTTTTTTAATGAAATTCCGCGATAATAGCAGACCTAATTCTAATGATAATAATAAGCCTTTGAATTTATGTAATAAATCCCCTGAGACCTTTACTCATGGTAAATCGTCAACAGACTATTTTCTATCTTTCTAAGATATTAACATTTGAAAATATTGAATTTTCTAACAAGTCGCAGCACATTGGTTTGTTCGCTACGTTCTTCATAACCCTCTTTTTTATTGTTAAATCATCGGCCACATTAACGCAATCATCTTGTGACAGATATCGCCCGAAAGGCTTACTGTTTCACTCTGATCAAGGGTGTCATTATACAAGCAAGGAATTTCAAAGGGAGCTAGCATAATTCAATATAAAACAGAGCACGAGCCGTAGAGGCAACTGTTGGGACAATGTCGTTTACAGATGTTGCTTGGGTTGCTAGCGCCATATTTTTGAATATGGGAATAATGTAACGTGTCCAGTGCGAAACGGTAATTTGCCCGTAAGAACAGGAGCCCATGGCCTTGAAGTCGGTGTGACAGCGCCGCAAAGAATGCACTCTCGGCGTTTGGTCTGATCCTTTAGAAGCTGACATCAAAACTTAGGCTAAACAATGAGTAACTATAATCATCTAGGTCGCTGCCTTCAGTTTGGCCATGGAACTCGTAGTCATAGCGTCTGCCATATTTTTCATAGTGGAGATAAAGAGTAAAATCGGGATTAAAAGACTTGGATATTTCTAATTTTTTGGATCGTGCGCCAAATCCAGCTAATCGATAATCGCTGGAGAGATAGCCGTGGTCGGGAATACTTTCAAAAAAAGTATTGTAAAAATAAGCGCTGTGCTGTGTGTAGTAACGCAGTCCAGGCGATATCTGCCAGCCCATTCCTAAGCCAAGATTCCATTTGAATTCTACTGTGTGAGAGTAGACTTCCCATACATCATCGGAATATCGGTAGTCTAAGTGCAGAGCAGATTGGTGAATTTAAAATAGTGACTGAAACGCAATAAGGAAATAATTTGCTTCCGAGTAGGAGGACGATCGTCACTGGTCATTCCAATAACAAATTCTGTGATCTGTGGAATATCTATTAACTGAGAATTATTAAGGATCTCGGTAATCCCAGAGTCGTTGACAGATTGAATAAGGCCAGATTCAACTAAGAAGCGGAAAATACCGGCGACATCAACATTCAACTCACGAAAATCTACAATCCCCTTGTCCACGACTATTGTTTTCTTATAGGGGTCGGAAAGATATCCATCGCTACGGCCATAAGTCAGCGATAATTGAAATAGGCTATTTTTATTAAGTACATGGCCGAAACCAATACTAAATTCATCTTTTTTTCGACGATGAAATTCGGAAGGTTCCTCCAGCAAGACACTGGGATTATAGGAGTTCCATACAGTATCCTCGCTATGACCGTAGGCAAAAGAAAGATTACTTAGTTGTTCGTTAAGATCAATTTGAAAACCTATACTGGCAAAATCTGATCGGTAATCATCTTCTTTTGAATTGCCCAGTTTAACGCTAGTCAAACTACTGTCGCCGTAGTAACTGACACTACCCTCGTAGATATTTCTTTGGTCTTTTATTGAAGCTCCCGTCTCCAGAAATTGCTGAGGAATACCGTCAGCGTCTAAAAAATTAATAACAGGGGAAGCGCCACTGGTGACATCACGGGTGGCGGTGAAGTTCGCCTCGGCGTTCAGGCCGAAGGGGAGCGTAATTGATATTTGGTCAGCGGTCACACTCATTCTATTACCGGATTCATTATATTCCGCATGGTGAAATCCTACAGTGGTGTCATCGGAGCGATATCCTTGCTCAGCGGTACGACCAATGCCCGGTAGTGCTAACGCAGCGCCGATCAAGGCGAGGAGTGCTACGCTTTCTTCTGTTTTGTTGTCAGTTGCATCCACAACCACCAGCTCCGGTTGCATACCCGCCTGGAGTAGATTCCTTTGCGCTATAGGCATGCTGCTCAAATGCAGCTTGGGCGCTGCTACGATCTCGCGTCATCACCGGATTGGCGAGGTTCCCCCGCTGCCAGGCACTCACTTTTTCGATTGTACAACCGCTAAGGGTAGCAATGTACAATAGAACCCAAACTGAGATTTTTGTTGGTTGACGCATAGGCTAACTCCTATTCAAGCGATTATACCGGTTTTCATTAAATCAACCCTAGACCAGATAAGGATAAACGACGGTTAGCGAGAAGTCTACCAAGATGGATGGAGTAGTCTTGGTTAATATGCAACTACATCCAAAGCGACCTGCTGGATTTACCCTGTGACCACGATTTACAGAAGTAAGTTGAACAAATTTTAAATTTACTACAACAAAACTCGTGGGCACTCATCTTTAGAAATGAAAACGCTACGCCTAAAAGTAGTACCGACAACCTACTCGCCACGGGTCTTCTGTCAGCTTGACGGCCTGATTTTTATATGCCCTTGAAGGACGTTTACTTCGGATCCGATTGTATTCTGATGTTAAAAACAATGTTGGGTTGTTTTGCAAAAGCGGGTTAAAATTCCAAGATGTTGTCGTAAGCCATTGTTAAACACCATATCGGGTCTTTGACGAGAAGGAGGGGAAATGTTACCTAAACCCTACCTAAGCTATTGATACCTATAAAATAATTTCCTCTGTTTCACCTCACCACTTTTATTTCATCCGATGTTTAACACTAAAGTTTTATCAAGATCGAACCGAGATTCGTTTGTGGAATATTTTAGAAAATCGTATTCACCCTGCAGATTCACATGGTGCCATAACAGAACCGAACCACCGAGCACCGATTGAATTGCGAGGTCTTTCTCCTCCTTGTTTTTAATCCTAATAAGATACTCGGACAGATAGAGGTAATTCCAGAGTAGCACGGCGTTCTGAATTATGACTTTACATGCCGCGACCTTCTCTTGATCCAGCTTCTCACCGACCTGAAATTCTTGGTTGTTAGCGAAGTAGATCGCTTTGGAAAATTTATTTGAAATTTCGATGCGACTAAGCTGCTTTTCCATCTGTTGTTGCAACTTAAGATCATCATAATAATTTAAAATAAATACCAACTTAATGATGCGGCCAAACTCCTTGAGTGCCTTGTATAAAGTTAAATGCTTGGTGTTTTTCCAAAATACGTGAATGAAAAATTAGCCCTCAACGAATCAACTGCGACGTAGAGTTTCTGCCCGTCACTGCTAGTATGATTTTTAGATCTATCATATTTGAACGCATTGGCTAGAGACAATTTATCAACATAGGATATTATCAAATTGCTAGCGTCCTGAATATTCTCTAAGTCAAAAAACCACTTTACCGTATTATTTAAGGATTTTTCGCTCACTCCAACGGATATCTTACCAATTTTAGTAACACCTATGTTACAGCCATTACCCATAATTCCAGCAATAATTGCCTTTGGCAATGGCTTCATTTTTGAATTTTTATTGCTTGAATGTTGGAACCATCGTGTAAAATTGCACACGTTGTTAACATCGGAAAGAATCCTCTGTTTGGGAACATAACCCTGCTCAACTAGAGTGGTTCCGATAAATTCTGAGTATTCCTTATCGACCCTAGGCGTCCTAACTCTAACCTTATTACCAGAACCAATAAATAGGTAAGGATTCTTTCCGCTGTTTCAGCGTTGATAAACCGCATTGAATTTATTTTCAATTTCACTCTTTAATTTTTTTATAACAGAATCGAAATCGAAAAATCTTTCAAGATCGGCGTTTTTTAACAGCTGGTCACGACGGCTTCTCCATAGTTCGACGGGTATTAGATAGTCATAAAAGCCGCATATTTATACGAATACTGAAGTGTAATGGTGCCAGCCTTAATCGCCTCTGACAAATGAATGAAGAGGAGGGTCGAGACACTTCGCTCCACCCACTCCGCTACAGTACTCACAACATGGTTTTCGCTGCGTTGTTCGCGAGCCTGTTCACTACTATTATCTCGTCCGACTTCCGCACAAAAGACATTCGTACCTGCATCAGGTTTAGAGAATTTAAGAGTTAAAAAATCGATAGAACTGAACGGATTGGTAACGCATTTCAAACTCGCTGCATAAATCCCCATCACAGGACTGAGACCAGCAAGATGGATTCGCTGACCTATCAATTCGAGGAGAGTCTGGGGTTCCTGAGTTTCCTGACGGCTTTGCAGCTAGGTGGGGTGACTCCCAAGGGCATAGGAGGATCACTGAATATCACCGACACGGTTAACTGGGGCATAGGATTCGAATATCAATACAATACTAAAACGGCCTTACGACTCGGCTATGAACCTAGAAAAGCCGGTATTCCCAAAGACAAACGTAGCTTTTATTTACCCCTAAATGACATCGATATCATTGCCGTGGGCCTAAGCCATGAAATAAATAAAACGAATTTGTTTGACATTACTATTGCAACCGCGAGTAGTGATGAGTTTATTCCCACAGGGAGCAGCCCTATCGGGAATAATCACGCAACCCTTCGAAACTTTCTCCTTCAACCAACGGCTGGTTTAGATACTAGGACCAGTGCCCGCCTGCTTTTGGTTCAGACCAGTTATCGATTACGTTTTTAGTATTAATGCAGGAGGCAAATGTTTTGGCGTGAGCTTTAACCGAAATGTCAAAATAGACATTAGTCTCCTGCAAGACCTACGTTGACCCTAATACAGTACATACCCCCGCTTTCATTCCAAGGATACGGGGTACTTTAAACTGAAAATCAGGCGATTGATCCTCCCCTGGTTTATCGGACCACTGGTTTTAGGAGATAACATCTAGAACCGGAGGATATATGAGTAAAAGAAAGAATAAAACATACAGGCCTTCTAGCGCAGCGCCAAGGCAGTTATGAGATTCTTAAATACACACCCCCTGTATTAAAGCATACGCCAACCAAAACCCTCATCACAACAGCGGCACCGGAGAATGCTTTTGCAAAACAACCCAACGTTCAAAAATTTCGGAAATTAAAGTAACCCTGCACTAGGCCCCTTGCTATATGAGAGCTGTAGCAACTATTGTCTTATTTCGGGGGGATTTCCCTAGTACCCCATTAAGAAGATTTCGCAGAAGGGTCAATAAACACTCCCTTAGCCTCGGCTGTTTTTACCCCATCAGCAGAAATAAAGCCCTGCACTATAATCTTTCGGCCACTGTCCCTAACCACCTCAGCCTCTAAGTGCAGTTTTTCATATAACGGCGTGCCTTTCATGTAGCGAATATCTAGCTTACCGGTGACAGCAAATCTATCAATCATGGTCATCGATCGGGCTAATAAGATGTCAAATATCCCAGCGATGATTCCACCGTGGACTCTTCGAAATGGCCCCTGGAAAGCATCTCCCAATACAGTTTCACCAATGATTTTATTTCCCTCTCGTCGAAAATCGATACGGGGAGCAGAAGGATGTGATCTACCAATCCAAGGATCAGAATCGTAAATATCGAACAAATCCTGCATCGACCCTTGCTGTTTCACTAATCGGTTCGCGGCATCCACTGTACGTATCTTGCCATAGCCTTCCAAATTAGCAATTTGCTCCTCAAGAACCTCAGCCACTTGAGACAGCTCTTTCGTAGGAGCATCAATCCTAACTAGAATATCGTTCATTTTTTTCATCGCATTTGCAACGCGCCGCTGAGGAAGATTATGAGTATCCCCCTCGTTCTCAACAAGTTCCCATCCATTTTGATGAGAATAATTTTTCGCTTCTGTCATGATTAATATACTTCTTTGAACAATCCGTTTTTGGAGTGTTTTCGTTGTGGATCTTAGTTTCCGGGTTTTCATCCGAGCGACTTAAGTGGTTTCGTCGCATGCGGGCCGTCTAAACTACTGCATGTTAGAATGAATATTATAAATCCGACACAAAAGAGTAATTCATGATCCCATTTAAAGGCCGACATACTCCAGGAGAAATCATCCTTCAGTGTGTTCGCTGGTACTGTGCGCACCCACTGAGCTATCGAAACATTGAAGAAATGATGGCAGAACGAGGTATCGTTATCGATCATAGCACATTGAATCGGTGGGTGATTCACTACTCTTCTCAGCTTGAAAAAGCCTTCCATAATAAGAAGAAAAGACCGGGTGATCGATGGCGGATGGACGAGACCTATCTAAAGATCAAGGGCAATGGAGATACTTCTACCGTAGTGTCGATAAGCAAGGTAACACAATTTATTTTCTACTTACAGCTAAGCGAGATAAGAAATCGGCTCTACGTGTCTTCACAAAAGCCATCGGTAGAAATGGTAAACCTGGCTTAATAAATATCGATAAAGCGGTGCCAATAAAGCCGGTATCAATTGTTTTAATGCAGCGAACAAACGACGAATTAGAATTCGATCCTGTCAATATTTGAATAATGTCGTACCCAATACACTCGCTGCACTCATGGGGCAAGCTTTGGAGCAAGATCATCATCGAATAAAGCGCATTACTCGTTTGAGCAATTTTACGCCCTAGCTTCGTAAGCCGAAAACCGTTTATAAATTTTTACTGACGGCGTTTAGAATTGCGACAAAACCAAAATAGATGCTACAGACTTATTGA
>JAESQG010000361.1 GCA_016765265.1 Pseudomonadales bacterium
GCTAAGTGTTTAGAAGAATTAGGTCATCAAGTAATCAGATTACAGGAGAGAGATACAAATATAGAAGAGATTGAAAGAAATATAAAAGGTTGTGATTTTCTACTCTTTGCCAAGTTTAGAATCAATAATAATCCGAAAGAAGTAGAAGAGTTCTTACACGATATGAAAATAACCTATCCGATACTCTATGACCTAGAACAACGGGTTAGCCAGCAATACGCAGTCAAAGAAATGCCGAGCAGCTTTATTATCGACCGCGACGGTAATATCAGACATGAGCATGTTGGATACCAGCCCAGCTTTGCCAAACTATACGAACAAGAAATTCAAAGGTTGGTGGGGCAATGAAATTTCATATAATGAACTTGACGCCGCCCTCGTCCATGCTCCGACACTCCTTTACAGTTAAGAGCCTGCTAGTGCTCTCCACCGTAGCGCTTTTGTGCGCCTGTTCAAACTTGCCAAAAAAACCATGGGTGCAATCTTACCAACGAAGTTTGCTCGAAGACAAATTAATGCAGCCCTCGCGTCACGCAACGATTAAGCAATTTCGTCAGTTTACAAACCGTTCCAGCGGGGCACGTTCCAGTGGGGTAAGTACCGGAGGCGAATACTATTAGCTCATTTTCATTCACCCTCTTTTATTTAGGCATATTGCTTTTTATCACTCAGGGAGTGACAGCCGCATCTCTGCCTGAAGAAAATGCGCAAGTGTCAGTGCGCTATTACAGTGGCGATGACACCACGATTACCTCATCGCATTTTCTTATTCGCAAAAACATTAACAACCAATACGGTCTTAGCTTGACCCAAATACGCGACAACACCCGCAATGGCTCTGTGGATGTACAAACTCAGGCGAGTGTTGATACCTATTCCGAGAATAGAGATGAAACGAGTTTAGGTTTGAATTTTCTCAACAACGGCACCTTAATGTTAATGCGAACGAGTTACGGTGACGAGCCAGATTATCGGTCATCTACTCTTCACCTCGATATCTCTCAAGAAATGTTTGGCAATACCAGCACTTTTGGATTTGGTTTTAGCCGTGGATGGGATGTGGTGGGACGAACTGATACAGAAACGGAGTGGGATCTTGATCGTCAAAATCTACGGTTTGTTTTTTCTCAAGCAATGTCTAAGCGATGGCTGAGCCAATTGAGTTACGAGCATATCAGTGAACAGGGGGAAGTTCTCGGAAACCCCTATTTAGCTGCGGTTCAGCAAGGAGCCCTCGTGGCTCAACATTATCCGCAAACAAGAGTACAACATAGTGTCTCATTCACTAATCGTCTTTTCTTCCATCCTCGATCCGTGGCAGTTCTAAACTATCGTTATTTCACTGACTCTTGGGACATTAGCTCACATACTTTTTCGCTAACCCATATAAAACCCGTCAACCCTTTATGGGACGTTGATCTTCACTATCGTTTTTATAGGCAAAACGCGGCGTCATTCTTTTTCGATAATGCCGATCAGTCTTATCTATACCTCACAAGAGACAAAATAGTTAGCCAATATAATCAACATACCTTTGGCGTAATCCTTAGCTATGTTTGGGGCAAAAGTTTGAGTAAGAAGCTTGATAACGTAACGCTCAACGCCAGTTTTGATTTTATGCGTTTCACCTATGATGGTTACACTAATATTGCAACCGGCGAAGTTTATGGGTTTGATGCCTATAGCATCCAAGTTTATATAGCTTGGCCCTTCTAACCCGCCATTCTGACCCCAGTCAGTTTGCAATACATAAACTGCCCATAGATAAAGTTTTCAACACGAGCAACTTTAATCACCATGACTAATCCACAAACAATATTGAAAACACATGCTCCAGGGCGAATAAGAGGTGCCGTAACGCTCTTCTTCACCGGGCTCTTCTTCACCGGGCTAGTAGGGATGACGGGCTTATGTAACNCGANGCTNNGTGCAGCAACCACCCTNGAACATTCACAGCAANCCATTNCGGAGACCGCTGTATCTAAACAATTGAATTCATCCACTGANTGTCGCTATCTATCACTATTTGAACTTCTTTCCGTTACCGACGATCTCAGTAGGAGCCTTCGACAAATCCATTTATTCGCGCGGTATCATGAAAATGAATTAGCGGGTTACCAGGTGGAACATGTGGCATCTAACAGTCTTTTCCAAGAGCATGGGTTAAAAGTTGGTGACTTTATCACTACCTTGAATAATATTGCACTCTCAGAGCAATCTCTCTGGGCAAATGAAATTCGACTTCTACCGCAACTTGAAGAGTTTTCAGTGCAAATAAAACGCCAGGACCAATTGATCATGCTACGGTATATAATTGGAGGCAATTTACAATGCATGTGAACCCCAATAAATCCTGATACGGATGGGTATAGCCCGAAGACGGGGCAAATGTACACTTAACAAACAATTAATGGGTGGCTTTTAATATCTTACATTTTTTAACGAGAACAATGACTATAAATATCGTAATGATATTTAACGTTGCCTATGGCCTTATCTTCATCGGATTACCCTTCGATGCCTTCGCAGAGCTGGATACCACCTCCCCGATTATCTTGCCAGAAATTAAGCGAGACGCTGGAATTGCACCTATCTTAGACACAGAAAAAATTGAAACCACCTCTTATATTGGTGCATACAAAATGGACGGTTTTAGGGCAGAACCCGTTGTTGGCATAAGAATCGCGTACCATTTAAGTCCGCTATTGTTTATGGAAGGCAGTTTTGCAAAAATCAGAGTAAAGGATATTAGTTTAGAAAATATGGGGCGTGCTAGCGTCTTCGAAGATGGGGCTATGCACTATTTCAACCTCTCGTTAGGAATCAATCTTCTGCCTGGCCAAATGCATGCGGGGAAAAACAGGAGCATCAATACCGATTTTTATGTAAAGGCGGGGTTTGGACAACTTTCAGTAGATGATGACAACTTATCATCATTGCATATTGGCGCAGGCTTGCGTGCAATCCCCACTGATTGGTTAAGCATCCATATGGATGTACGTAGTTATTTTCTTAATAAGAGTTTTTTAGACCCTGACGACTATAGTCATAATATTGAATACACTTTCGGCGTCGGTTTAATTTTTTAAAGAAGGCACCCATAACAATGAATAATTTGAAGNTCAATTTTTTATTCCCTAAACGCAACCCGATTTCACTTAAGAGAAACTATCGAATTGCAGTAATGATGAGCCTATTTTTAGGTTCATTCTCTTGGGCAGAAGCTGAAGTTACTAAAGTTACTAAAGCTACTAAAGTTGCTGAAGTCAATAACACCGATAACACGCGTATCAGTTTGGAACACGAATTACAAAATATAAAAAAAGATATTCTTAAAATAAATCGGGACCTCTTTATTCTTGAAGAAGATCTACTTTTCCCAAGCAACACACAGACGAAAGTTTTTCTATCTACCGACGTTGGGCAATACTTCAAATTAGATTCAGTTACGCTCAAAATCAATGACAAATTGGTAGCAAATCACTTATACACAGAGAGAGAACTAATCGCGTTAGAACGAGGAGCAATCCAACGCTTACACACGGAGAACTTAAGCTCGGGAAGCCATGAGATCGTTGCCATCGTTGTAGGATCTGGCCCTGAGAACAGGGATTATCGTCGAGCTGTCTCTAGTAAATTTAACAAAGGGACCGGCCCCAAATACCTGCAATTAATCATTACCGGCGACCGCGTGAAACAACAACCTGAATTTGCTTTTAAAGCTTGGGAATAGATAACAGCAATGCACTTTATAATCTTCTTTATCACAGCCCTTTCTGTCATTGTTTGGCCCGCCCAAGGCCATGCTAGAATCGAAAAAAATTCCCTAGATGCCCCCCACTATGTGAAGGACATTGCTTATGGTGAAATTCTATTTGACTATTATCAACAACGTTATTTCTCCAGCATTACTCGAACCCTCGTTGCTCAAAAACACGGTACGCTGGACACGCACAAAGATCACGCTGAATTACTACTGGGTTCCCTCTACATTTCCTACGGACTCATTGATGAAGCTGAATCCATCTTTAATCGTCTCATCGATCGTACCACGGCAAAAAAATCAAGAGATCAGGCCTGGTTTTACCTTGCAGCTTTACATTACAAGCGTGGCAACTACGACCGAACAAAAAACATTCTTAACCATAAGTTAAAAAACCTANGTAAAAATTTGGAAAATGAACGTAGAATTCTTAACGCTATACTTCTGATGAGAGAGAATCAATTTGACAAAGCCGTAAAAGAGCTGAGTTCTATCTCCCGCACAAGCCGCCTCAACACTTACGCGAAATATAATATGGCAATAGCCTTTGCGAGCTTGGGTAAGGGTAGTCGCTCGATAAAGTTATTCGATTCCATCCTCAATCTGCCAAAAGAAGACGCTGAAATCTCGGCTTTAAAAGACNAAGCTGCTTTAGCGCTGGGTATCGATTTTATACGCCAAAACAAATACGATTCCGCTATTCTAACCCTCACCGACATTCGCCTGGATAGCCCCTTCGCTAACCCAGCATTATTTGCCCTGGGATGGGNGCACCTGTCAAAAGAGGATTATCAAAAAGCACTAACGCCATGGACTGAATTAAAAAAGCGAGATAGCGTCGACCGGTCTGTACAAGAGATCTATCTTCATATTCCTTTTATTTACGAACAACTAAACGCATTACAAACTGCTTTAGAGGGCTACATTGAGGCAAANGCGCTCTTTAACTCNGAACAAANCCGTATTAAAAAAGCAATAGAAATTGTTAATGGNAACACATGGATNGNCAATTTAAGTCCCCCATTGAATTATTCAATTGACCCCATGGCGANGCTACCCCATTTCGAACCGGCAATAAGCTTGGACTCCTATTATCTCTACCNGTTTTTTGCTAGCCATCAATTTAACGAAGGCTATCGCAATTATCGAGAGTTACAACGTCTTAGCCTTTTAATTCNACGTTGGCAGCAGGATATGCCCGTATTTAANAATATGTTGAAACTCAATCAACAGCGNCTAGCCGAGCTNACTCCTCGCGCAAAGGAAATCATCAAGCAATCAATNGCCCAAAGGGATGAACTTAATCTGAATCTAGTTAAACTCAAATCTGTGCAACAAGCAGCACTTTCGGGCAACAATATCGCTGCAACGGCATCACTGGTGGAATTGGAAAAAAAATACAGATTGGATGAAGTAGAATTCTTATTAGACAAACACAGTGATAGCACTTTTTTTAAAAAAGAGAGGGCGCAACTTATTTTTCTCCGCGGCATTTGGCATTGGGACATTAGTGAAAATGCAGGGGAACGATACTGGAATATTAAAAAACAAAACGATGAAATTCAAAAACAACGTGAAGTCTTAGATAAACAGATAAAAAATCTGATGCTTGCTTATGATACCGCAGAAAAACGCTTTATCGGTTTTGAAGACCGCTTTTCGATTCTAAACCGATCTATGGCGTCCATGTTAACACGCATTGAGATAAACCTTGAAGAGCATCAATCGTATCTACAACGTATCGCCAGCGAAATTCTCCAAGAGAATATAAACGATTTAGAGCAACTAAAATCGGAGACACAGCTTTCAATTGCTCATCTTCAGGATGCTTCCTACGTGACAGAAAGACGTAGAAACGGGTTACTGCCTGGTACCAGCACAAATTCAGAAACGGCACCTGAAAGCATAACGCCAAAAAGACGCACTATTCTTAACATTAAATCCTGGTGGGATTAGGGTTCTGCTAGATCACTGGTATAGTGTACTTTGTTACGATGATCGATCAATATGCCCGAAATACCGGACATCGACTCAAGCAACTTTAAACCCTCTTGGACTCCCATAACAAATACACTTGTTGAGAGCGCATCAGTTGTTATCGCCTCTTCGCCAATAATCGTTACGCTACGTAAAGATCGAGCAGACTGACCTGTTTTTGGATTAAGAATGTGATGATAGCGAACACCCTCTTTTTCAAAATATCGCTCGTAATCCCCTGAAGTAGAAATTGCTGCGCTCTGCAAAGGAATGGTAATAATAGCGCCTTCTGCCCGTGGGTTTTTAATCCCTACCATCCAGGGACGCCCTCTTTTGTCACCCAGAATTCGGCTATCACCTCCCGCACTGACGATCGCATGCTGAACACCCCATTGTTGTAATAACTCAATTGATTTATCTACAGCATAACCTTTCGCAATACCCCCTAAATCCAGTTTTATTCCAGAGCGTTTAAATCGGATGGATTTTTTCTTTTTGTTTAAAATAATTAAACGGTAATCAATCAGTGACTTTAAATTCTCAATTTCAAGAGCACTGGGCTTTTCACCGTTTCTGTAATTAAAACGATGGCCCACAGAAGCAAAGCTAATATCAAAAGCACCCTTGGTCTTCTCGGAGAAAAGCAAAGCAAGCTCAATAACAGCAAAAACTTCTGCATCTGGCTGCACCGCCTTAGTAAAAGCATTCTGATTAATGCGAAACAACTCACTTTTGGGCAAATAGGGCGACATCAGTTTCTCTATCCGCGCTATCTCCCGAAACACCTCGTCGGCGACGGTTTTGGACAATTCCTTGTCAAGATGCCATAACTCGACTGTTACGGTAGTCCCCATTAGGAATTCTGTTTTCTCAAACCATTCGGCACTGACATCGCTCCTTACGAGAAATGAAAATAGTAGAATAACCACCTGAACAGTTTTCACGAAGCGCCCACTTCAAGCTAACGAATAAGTTGAGCTTAATTAAGAAATTGAGCTCACGAAACTACTAAAAGTCTATAACAAACCCATACCCTTTGAATTATAGGCTTGTTTGTATTAAGAGGATATATCGTATTAAGAGGGTAAATTAACTTGAAAGGAAGTCGATTGATTTCGACCCTGTTCTTTAGAGGAATACAAAGCCGCATCTGCTTGCGCGATGAGTTTCTCGTGCGAGTCAGCCTCTGCGTTATATTCAGCAAGGCCAATACTAACACTAACTGAGATCTCATTCTTATCGAAAGTGACTGGCATATTACAAATCTGCTTGCGTAATCTCTCTGCCACCATAACAGCACCCTCTAGGTCGGTAGCGGGTAATACGATCGCAAACTCCTCGCCACCATAGCGTCCAGCAATATCATTCTCTCGAAGCGTGTCGGATATATGTTTAGACACCCCTCGTAGCACCGCATCACCAGCGAGGTGCCCGTAGGTATCATTGACCAACTTGAAATCATCTAAGTCAAACATCAATAAGGTCATTGTAGAACCATAACGTTTGACCCGATTAAACTCCTCTAATAATCGCTTCTCCCAATGCGCTCTATTGTAAAGCCCAGTTAGACCATCAGTTTGGCTGGCTATTTCAACCTCGATCATAGCTTCTTTTAGCATGGTCTGATAAACACTAACATCAGTCACATCTAATAGGGTAATACAGACCGCCACCACCTCGCCAGACTCATCTTTCACGGGCATTAGGGTCAGATCCTGATTCATAAATTCAACACCGCCAGTGATCGGGCGGCTATGCGGAAATTTAAAAAGGTAAGGTCTCTGCTCCCAAGAAGTGAAGGCAAAAGCCTTCAGCATAAAAACACTTTCAATTTTTTTTCTAAACCACTTTTGAGGTAAGTCGGGAAAAAGCTCGAACAAGTTTTCATTATAAACCTGTGTCTCCTTTTTAGAGCTGTGATTAGCCATATACTTATTCCACAGCAAAACCCTGCATTCTTTATCAACGATAAAGACACCCACATTAATTCGGTCTACGATAAATTCAAGAAACTCTTGGGTAGGGATAAATTGAGACACGATCTATTTCCTGTGTAACACATTGCTTTTATAGAACAGCTTATTAAATATCTTCTAACAACTTATCTATTGCATACTTCATTACTTCAATCGCATCTCCAGGCATCAACATCATTAAGTTACAATTAAAGGAGCGATTTTCAAGGGTATAGTGTATTTCAATTAGTAATGCTTGCATCCAAAGTAAGTTATCTTGAGCAATTACCTCTTTCGCAGGAATATGCTGACCCAAAACAGAAGGGGGGGAGAAGGCTAACTCGGTATCAATTTGCTCTGCGATCCCGTTTAAACAAGCACCATTCAGAACGTTTGTAACATCCAACAATAACTCACTTTCGGCCTGTGCATCTAAATCATCTTCATAAGCCAACAATTCTGCCAGTTCTCTAAAACTGGTATCGCCAAAGAGAACTATTGCCTCGCCACGAAGTCCATTGCCATCGCCCGCAGTATAAAACCCTTGCCTGACGGCAGAAATCAAATCCGAATGCCCTACCATGTCAGTCAGTGTTTGCGGTAGGTCTTCAGCATCCACCAATCGGATTCGGGGCACGGACAAATGGATAAATACTTCTAGGAACCGCGCTAAGGAATCGCCCGCCTGACCCATCGCCACGTTAACAATTTCTTGCAAACAGTCGTGCTGATCTTCACTCAGTACTACAACATCATTCATAGCAGCCCATAATTTTTGAGAACATTTTGCAACTTTTTGGAATCCACTGGCTTTTTGATAAAATCTAATGCACCCAGACTCATGACACGCTCCCGCGCTTCAGGCTGAATATCGGCGGAGATAACAATAATTATCGATTTATGTCCTTCTTCTTTCACTGATTTAAGGACACCATACCCGTCCAGCTCCGGCATGGTTAAATCAAGAAACACCATCTCACCTTTGCCCTGCCGGATGGCATCAACCCCTTCAACACCATTGGTCGCAAAAGTAATATCGACTTCCCAATGTTCTGGTAAAGAACGCTTTACTTGCTTGCGCGCCATTGCAGAGTCATCACAAATTAATAATGGTATGGCCATAATCCCTTCTTTTTAAAACTACCTACAGTGCTGTTAAAAAATATCGTCATCAGGCTTAACGATGAAATTCCCGCACGTTCATCTGAGTATAGACAGTTTTTTAATAGCGAGAAGTAGTGAGAAACTAATTTTTTAGCCAAATCGCACAGTTAACGCGATATAGCGATTAAGAGGCGGACTCCACCCTCCTTTCCTAAATGGCTGTTTTGTAACAAATTCCTAATCTGTTTGTTTTATCGCTATCTTTTCTTGCCAATAGGCTGGCCCCGTCTGATGAACCGATTCACCTTTTGAATCCACTGCAACTGTCACAGGCATATCCTCCACCACAAACTCATGGACAGCTTCCATACCCATATCCTCGAAGGCAACCACTCGAGCCTCTCGAATCGCCTTGGACACTAGATAAGCAGCTCCCCCTACCGCCATTAAATAAACCGCCTTATGGTTCTTTATCGATTCTATGGCCAGCTTTCCGCGTTCGGCTTTTCCAATCATCCCCATCAAACCCGTTTTTTCCAGCATCATGTCGGTAAATTTATCCATACGGGTGGCGGTAGTGGGTCCCGCAGGCCCAACTGCTTCATCTCTAACAGCATCAACAGGGCCAACGTAATAGATAAATTTTCCTTTAAAATCTAGCCCATTAGGTAAACTCTCACCCTTAGCCAAAATTTCTTGTATGCGTTTATGAGCCGCATCGCGACCGGTTAACATAGCCCCCGACAGCAACAAAGTTTCACCGGGTTGCCAACTCTCAATATCCGCTTGAGTCACCTTGCCCAAATCGACTCTTCTGGCACTTGGCCCTGCTCCCCAGGCGATATCCGGCCATTCGTCAATTTTCGGAGGCTTCAGCTTTGCTATGCCAGAACCATCGAGAATAAAATGGGCGTGCCTGGTGGCAGCACAATTTGGGATAATTGCCACGGGAAGAGAAGCAGCGTGGGTAGGATAATCTTTAATTTTTACGTCTAGCACAGTAGTTAATCCACCTAAACCCTGAGCGCCAATACCTAAATTATTGACCCCTTCAAACAGCTCTAATCGCAATTCTTCTACTCGATTTTGTGGCCCTCGTTCAATTAAATCATGAATATCAATAGGGTCCATCAAGGCTTCTTTCGCCAACAGCATCGCTTTTTCAGCAGTTCCACCTATTCCAATACCTAACATTCCCGGTGGACACCAGCCTGCCCCCATGGTTGGAACGGTTTTTAATACCCAATCCACAATACTGTCACTGGGATTAAGCATCGCCATTTTCGCTTTATTCTCGGAACCGCCACCCTTTGCTGCCACGGTGATATCAACGGTATCACCCGGTACAATAGAATAATGAATAACCGCTGGAGTATTGTCCTTTGTGTTTGTTCTCACGCCAGCAGGATCTTCTAGAATGGATGCACGCAATATATTATCGGGGTTCATATAGGCTCTTCTTACGCCCTCGTTCACCATATCATCCACAGAGCGAGAACCTTTCCAGCTTACATTCATCCCAATTTTTAAAAATACCGTCACAATACCGGTATCTTGACA
>JAESQG010000362.1 GCA_016765265.1 Pseudomonadales bacterium
GTGCATATATTGGTTGCTTATTTGCAAGGCCGAAGAGCTAGCATGAATCGATATGACGCTATGTCTGAAAGTCTACGTGTCAACATGCAGCCGGTTTTTCTCACCAGCACAACCACAGCGGTGGGTTTTTTGTGTTTAAATTTTTCCGAATCGCCTCCATTTCACGATATGGGGAACTTAGTGGCCATGGGGGTGATGGTGAGTTACGCGTTATCGATTCTATTGATGCCTGCTTTGGTAATGGTAGCGCCGGACAAAGAATATAAGCCGCAGTCGGGGTTGTCGCTGCTAATGATGGAGAGATTTGGTGATTGGGTCATCAATAATTCGAAGGTGTTATTTTGGGGAATGGCGGTGGTGGTTATTGTGTTGGCAGCATACGTGCCCACTAACGAACTTGATGATGATTGGCACGAATATTTTGATAAAACTTTTGAAGTGCGACGAGCCAATGATTTTA
Organism: Pseudomonadales bacterium; assembly: GCA_016765265.1. Lineage (GTDB taxonomy): Bacteria > Pseudomonadota > Gammaproteobacteria > Pseudomonadales > DC-out160 > DC-out160. Next base: position 461 of record JAESQG010000362.1, read on the forward strand.
TGATGAGTGAGCTGACGGGAATGAACCGCTTAGATTTCTCATTTCCCGCTAATCCTGAGCATGAGCGAGGTGCGCTAGACCCCCTTTATCAACAAAAGCTAGACGAATTCGCTCAATGGGCGAAAACGCAGCCTAATGTTGTATCGGTTAGTACCTTTTCCGATATTGTGAAGCGACTTAATCGGGATATGCATCAGGCTGATGTAGCATTTTACAATATCCCGGATAAACGAGAGCTCATTTCTCAGTACACCCTATTGTTTGAGATGTCCCTACCCATGGGTTTAGGCATCGATAATCAAATGACCATGGATAAAATGTATTCAATAGTGACCGTGGTAGCCAATGGCTTATCTTCACAGGAAGTGCTCGAGTTGGAGCGCTCTTGTGCGCAGTGGATAGACGAACACTTTCCTGATTACATGAAAACCACGGGAAGTGGGCTGGATCTTTTGTTTAGTAATTTAGCCCTGAGAAATATTACCAGTATGATTATAGGCACCTTGATGGCCATGCTATTGGTATCTGCATTGCTGATTTTTGCTTTAAAGTCTTTCAAGTACGGATTGCTAAGTTTGTTACCCAATCTATTACCCGCGCTGACGGCTTTCGGCATTTGGGCTATTTTTGTGGGTAACGTGGGGTTGCCCTCAGCGGTGGTGACGAGTTTGACTATCGGGATAGTGGTTGACGATACCGTTCACTTTCTAAGTAAATACGTTCGGGCAAAGCGAGAACTTAATTACGATACTACTGAAGCGGCTAGATATGCATTCCGAACCGTAGGGGTGGCGTTGGTTTTCACCTCGTTACTGTTGTCGGCAAACTTCGGTGTCATGGCATCTTCCCATTTTCAACCTAATGCAACCATGGGGATACTTACGGCTCTCACTATAGTAATGGCATTGGTGGTTGATTTTCTATTCTTCGTACCATTGTTGATTACCATTGATAAACATTTTGGTAAGGGAAAAGAAACGCTGCAAACTACCGCCGGTCTTGATGTGGATGCGAAATCGGAAGCTCGTGCTGCATGACCAGGCCAGTGAGGTATTAATAACTGGGAGCTAACTTATTGTTTGAAGAAATACGACGGGCAAAAGAGTTAATCAATTTGCTATCTTGAACAAATAGAGAAACGTTTCTTATAAAGTTTGTAGGAGCACTATAAGCCGCTAGCTCAGGTGCGTGAGGTGCTCTTTTAGGTATGTTTTTTACTAGCTCCCAATAATCTCTAAAAAAGCTGGCCTTGACGGGCATAGAAGCCGCTGCCCGGCCCACCATTAGAAAACCTGGTATTGCAATGATGGGAGTGGTAGCCGCGCTAAGTAGTGAAATGGGGAAACTTAGATTTTTGATTTGAGGCAAAAGCTTACGGTTGTTTGTGGTTTGGTTTTCAAAAGCGATATTTCTTTCGTACCGGTTTTCAATGAGCCAATAGTCCATTGCTATATGGCGGCGCTCATCTTGATCTATTTTTTTCCAGACTTCATCTTGAAGTGGCTCGTTCATGCCATTTCTAAGAGTAGGCATGACAATGCCATCTAGTCCGAGTTCTGCAAATAAAATCATTGTACTTCCGAAGCGGTGAACGCCTGAACCGTATTTGCTTTTGCGAATATTGTTTAAATCCCTTTGAACCACTTTAAATGTCAATCGTGTTATCCACGGTAAATCATGCCATTCCGCGCCCAAACGTTTTGCCATTTCTAACTCAGCATCTGCGTGGCGTTCTTCATCTTCGGCAAAGACATTAAATAATTGGCTCGCGATGGGGTCGTCAACGTAGTCGGCGTGAATTCTAAAAAACTCCGCGCCTACTCGTTCAATTCCTGATATAAATAATAAAACATAGGCGAGGTTTTTCTGTTGTTTTTCGCTTACGTCCTGCATGTCAACGGGTCTATCCCAGTCGAAGTCGGATACGGACCATTTTTGACGTAGGGATGAGTCTAATATATTTTGGATATTCATAATGTACTAGTGCCTCTTGGCTAGAGTTATTAGCTAAGAAAAGTGTGCCTATAAAAACGGTGTAATGGGCAATAAATTATGTCTACTGGCCGCTAGGAATGTCAAATAGCTATTTTCTTAGTTTAGGTATCTATTACAAATATTGCCAATATGTCAATGGCTGTGTAAAAAAGGGTCCCAAGTTAACGGGGTGAGGCTAACGGGGAGAGTTAGTAGCAGGTTTCTATAGCAGTTTCTACGCTGATTAAGAGCACAAAAAAACCCAAGCTATTTAGCTTGGGTTTGAGTTGGGTCTACTGTAAAACGGTTAAATCAATCTATTACGAATTAACCCACGGTTAGCTCATGAACGGACGCTTGTGCGGGTATCTTCGTACCTTTGTTTTCAGCTAGCCAATCACATAGGGCCAGGTAGGCTTTAGTGGTGTCTCCCGATTTATTATATTCCTGTTTCCAGGCGTGAATGACAGCTCTATTGTCATCATCCCACGGATGAAAATCGCGGCGGAAATAGGGGAAATACATACGGCCCAATTTTGTTAGAACGCCAGGGTCAGTAAACTGAGTACGGAAGAATCTTTTGGCAGAAGCAAAATTTGTTAATTGCTTGTCTTTATATAAGAGATAAGTGAAGGGAACAACAAATGCCAGTCCACCAACAGCGCCTGCGGCGGCCATTGCGGTAATTCGCATTAGATAAGCTTTAGTACCGCCTCCAGTTGCATCAGTAAACACATCAAAGCTAACAGACTTATGTTCTGTCTCTTCCACGAAATGCCAATATAGCATTCCTAGTAGTTCAGGGTTGGTATCCTCAAATACTTCAGGGTGCTCTATAAGAACAGAGGCTATTGTTGCAGTGAAATGCTCGAACGCGGCACCAACAGCACCCTGTGCAGAGTCACTCAGACGCTTCTGTAAAAATATGCGTACCTTTTTAAAGTTATCTTCAATAACGTTAAGTGGAATTCCGTGCTCTATGCAGGCTTGATTCATTACATCATGCTCGCGNGCATGGATTCTTTCTTGATGGATAAACTCAATCCCNGCTTTACGAATGGCGGGATCTGTCAGGTTGTCTAATTGTTTTCTGACTGATTGCATGACCCAGCGCTCACCGTCTGGAACTGCGGCAAAAATGCCGTTCATGAAATGTGTATTCCANGGATCNTTGCTAAACCAATGNTTGCTTACCTTGGAGGCATCCATNTTGAACTTTATATCGCGCGTCTCTACCTCGTCATAACCGATTTTTCTGTTCACTAACGCCATAACAATACTCCGGACCTTATAGGGCTATTTAACAAAGAATAGTAAATATGATGATTGGTGTTCTAAAGTGTGTTCACGAAACACCATTACATTATAGGGAGTGATGTTAATCCGTCAACGAAATTGTGAGCAACACAAATTTTGGCTAGCCTTTTGTAGAANGGCAATTGAGGGGTTTAGTAACACGATTTACTTAGAATACTTAATGGATTGAATAGNGGTAATAAACTTTGTTTTTTAACGGTTTATTCTGGCTTCCAGCCTTAATTCTTAATACTTCNAAGTTTAGAATATTCGNATTTCAGTTGACGACTTTAGAAAATNCNGGGCATACACTTTTGGTGTTGACGTTTATGTGTTTACAAAAATGCCTGTGTGTCTAGGTTCGTTTTTGAAATAACAATTCGCGTCTCTAGGACTATAGGTAAGGCGCTTGCCTTAATAAAGCCGCGAAATAATATTTTCCGCGGCTTTATCTTTAAGCTTTAGATGTGGATTTGTGGTTTACGCTTCGGCATCTTTTGCTACGCGGACAATTCGGTTAAAGCCCAGAGCAATAAGAACTACNGCAAGGGTTTGNGCAAANAAAAATGAAANATTAAAGAATATTAGTGTAGCTTCCTCATTTTGATATTCCTCCAAGGTGCCAATATGAAGGGACTGATCTANCATGGATANCATNATCACACCCATTAATATTAGAACNGAAGCCAGCATAACNACGGGTTGTATAAANTGNTCNTTNTTGATCATCTTCTCAGTAATATAAAAACCGAGTAAATAACTTAAATTCATTAAAGCCATTACAATGACAATAATCCAGATGCCGAAGCTGGAATCCTCTCCAAAGAAAAATTCCTTAGCGTTAAAAAAATAATTCCATTCCCAGTCGGGAAAACGCAGCATAAAGAATAATATGACAGGGGTAAGGACTACAGTTTGAAGAATAAAGCCATGAAATAGAGTTCGGTCTCTATCTCGTACTTTATCACCGGTGGCGGATCGACAGGCAAGAGCAATGGCTCCGCCAACAAAAAAGCTAATTGGACCATCAACAGTAATCATATTAATTCCTCTAAGTGGCTATTTCAGTTGACTCGCACTGCAGCTTTTTAGCAAGTNTTCTTGCNGCGCGNGTGGTTAAAGACATAATGGTGACTTGGGGGTTNGCGCCCAAGGAGCTGGGAACATTACTGCCGTCCATCACATAAAGATTTTCGTAACCAAAAACTTTATGNTCAGAATCACAAACGCCCTGGAGTTTTGTTGCTGCGATTCGGCATGTACCCAAAGGGTGGTAAGCGGATAAAAGGAAGTCCATGGGTTTAAGGTTTTGACTTAAGAATTCATCCAGCTCTTGCTCATTGTGTATTGGGCTGTAATTGGGGTTGCCGGTAACATATAGGGCATCGGCACCCGCCTTAAGATGCAGGAGTCCTAGTATTTTTATCCCTTTGAGAAAAAGTGTAAAATCCTTCTCATTCATGCTGTAACGAATCAGGGGCAAACCTAATACAGGTAACGATGTGATTTTTCCGCGTGAAGTATCTTTCACCATAAACCCAAAATACGCGGTATGTTGAAATCGTTCTGTTTCCGAAACATAGCGTTTGCCTACATGTGGGTTTGTCAGGGAATGCACTAAAAAAGGAGGAGTACCATCTTCAAACATAAGCCCCTCGCCAGCGAGGTCGTGAACTCCGTAACCCTGGGGAATAGTGTTGGAATGATTGAAATTGACATCGTTGTAAAGTGCGGTTAACACACCGCTTGGATGAATGCTGAGGTTCTTTCCGAGAAAGGGGTTTTTAATACCNTTATATTTTAAAAAGTCAGGGGTATAGATTGTTCCCATTGAGATAATGGTTTTTCTTGCTCTAACAATAATTTTTACCGATTTGCCTTTGCTATTTTTTCCGTATCCAACCACCCCTTGAACCTCATTTCCTTTTCGTAATAAACGCCTGACTTTGATTTGTGTATAGAGGGTGGCACCTTCTCTCAGGGCATTAGGGATATAACTCACATTCGTCGATTGCTTTGCCCCAGTGGGACAGCCGAATTGGCATAAGCCTTGGCCATCGCATCCCTCTGCATTTCGAGACAGGGGTCCATTTTTAGTATAACCCAGGGCATCAGCCCCTTTTTTTACTACATCGCCGATAGGACCCACGTATTTGCTTTCTGCAGGCTGGACTTTCAGTATCTCCTCTACCTCTTTAAAGTAAGGCTCCATCTCCTCTTCGGTTATATCTGTTAGGCCTTCTTGCTGCCATGTCTTTAGTACGCTCGCTGGTGTTCTCATGCAGGTGCCTGAATTAATCGTGGTCGTGCCACCCACATTCTTTCCAAGAGGCATAGGGATGATAGCGTTACCCAGTGTGCCCGTTGCACCCATATTGCGGTAAAGTTTTTTTATCATATTAAAGATGTCACCGTCAAAATCACTTCTATCGTAATAACTGCCTTCTTCGATGATGGCGACGCCCAAACCCTGGCGGGAAAATTCATAGGCAGCACTAGCACCACCAGCGCCGGTACCTACTATAACTACGTCCGCCTCGATTTCTTCAGTCTCGTAGAGATCCGAGGCTTTAATGATGTTGCTTTCCCAGCGTTCCTTTTCTACGACGGGTATTTTGACTCGATTTTGGGATTCTACTTTTTCCAGCGTAGTGTCATTAAAGGAGTAAGCCAGTTTGAAAGCGAGGGACAGGCCCCTAACGTATAACTGGGTGATTTTCCTGTTAACCCACTTTGAATGTAAAGCTGAGCGTTGATCACAGTCGAGTGAGCGATAGAATCGACCTGTGGAGAAAAGCGACCTTATCTCAAGTATCCAGAGAAACAGAAAAAGTATAGTGGATAGGCCAAAAAAACGGGACAGTACTGTGTTGATGGATTCGAGTATTTCACTCGATAAAACTTCATCGATAATATCGCCCTGAGGCATAGTCGATTCGATGAATGCTAGCGCAGTTTTTTTTGCGGGGAATTTAACAGGTTTGTTTTCGTCGTACATATAAAAATTCCGGAATTATCAATTACACAAAGAATCAGGCAACAATTACACAAAGAATCAGGCAACAATTACACGAAGAATCAGGCAACAATGGGAACTTCATGTTCGTTCGAATCGGTCAAGATTTCGAAGGCGGCTCGGCTAGCAGTGGTTAAGGTGCGGGTCTCGCCGTTTTTTAGGGTCAATGTTGCAGTACAGCTTGCAATTTTTGTGTTGAGACAGGTATGAGTCCCGCCTGGTGGGTTGTTGTAAGTCAGGCCTACAAAATTGCTTTTTGGCGCTTGGACTCTAACATCGAGAGATTCAGAGCCATTGCTGGTTTTGAAGGACCAGTCAAAAAACGTGTAGTCACCCTTCGCCTTTAATACTTTGCGTATGGTGTTAAAGCAGTATTCAACGTCATCAAGCCGCAACACTGCGATGGTCAGTTTAGGGCTCCATATGGGGCCCAATTTTATTCTCGCGGTAATGCATTCAAGAAAGGCATTCGGTTCGTTATCAAACCCTGCGACTTGGCCCCAGGCATACCGATCCGTATGTTTGCTACCCCAGTTATGGTTTTCGCTCCCTACCCAATTATTAATATTGATGACTTGATCGTTCACGGTGAAACTGCCGCTAAAAACCGTATTGGGGCAACCTACTATGGCTTTGGCTTTAGGTAATTTTGCACGATATAACTGTTCCGGCAGGAATAAAAGCGTGGGATTCTTGTTTGGCTCTGGGTTGTAGTCTAGATTCCAGCTTAATGTATTATCGCGACTTTCCATAGATGCCTGTGCGTGGCCGGTTTTAAGTGTGGCATTACCAATTTTCACATCTAGGTTCTTATCTGA
>JAESQG010000363.1 GCA_016765265.1 Pseudomonadales bacterium
AGCAACGTGAGCTAGCTTATCACGATGGTCCCTCGCCTCACTCTCTGCTTTTTGTAAATCCACATCAGCTTTGAAATCTGCCGTTTTATCGCGACCTACAACTATCACCCCAGTCGTGTTTCCGCCGTCATCGTCGATTGCCTGACTATGCCAAACAAGCAATCTTTTCTCTCCTTGTTGGTCCGAATGCCAATGTTCTATACTCTCGGGATTAATTGGGTTGGTCTTGGCGATCATCATCGCCTCAAAGTGATGCTGAACTTCTTTGTTACCAACGAATAAGGTAATAAAACAAGAGCCTTCAAATGAACTACCAAAAAAATCCAATGCTTTCTGATTCGCCCAAACCACTTTATTATCGACGCTAAGCTCTACGATTAAGTCGGGAATGGAAGCCAGAATTGCCTGATTTTTCTTTAACAGGGCAGTCTTCTCTTTTTCAGCCGCCATACGCTCAGACACATCCCGAATGATGCCGATGTAATGAACTCCCTCACTGGTCTTTGCCTCCCCAACGGATAACTCTATGGGGAAAACACTGCCATCTTTTCTCTGCGCTTTCACAAGTCGACCGAGACCGATAATCTTGGGCTGACCTGTCGCCCTGTAATTAGCAATATATCCATCATGAGAGGCTTTGTAAGCTGGTGGCATAATCGTTTTAAGGTTCTTTCCTATGAGTTCTTCTTCTAAATAGCCAAATATTTTCTCAGCAGATCGGCTAAAAACCTCAATACAACCTTTGTCGTCTGCAATAATGATGGCATCTACTGCCGCATTAATGAATGCATCGAGTTTTGCCTCCGAACCGCTATAGGGATCACCTGCCATTATTGTATCCAACTCATTTCAAGAACCATGACGTCATAACATTATTGTCATTTTCGAACATTTATCCAGTTTATTCTTGATAGAAATAAGAACCCGTTATTTAAAGCCATTCACCTACGATCAGTCGTTNTAAAACTAGGTAGTTACCGCAAACCTTCTAGGTACAAGTGCGGATGTTGAGATACCCAATTTTCGCATACACTTTTCAATAATTTCTTGATGAAACGCATATTTCAAACACAAATCGAATACTTACCCAGGAGATTGCCAATGTATGCCCCATCCGTGACCGCCAGCACAATAACAGACCCAAATAACTCCGCAACTCTCGCGGCGCCAGCAGCAATACTCACCTCCTCTTGTGANAACTGCACACTGTACAAATTATGTCTGCCCATTTCGGTAAGTAAAGGGTCTTTTGAAAAGTTGGACTCTATTATCCAACGACGTAAACCCACGCGACAAGGCTCTCATCTTTTCCGACAAGGTGATGAATTCAACGCTATCTATGTAGTACGTACGGGCTGCGTAAAAACCTACACCATTTCACCAGATGGTCAGACTCAAATAACCGGTTTTTACACTCCGGGTGAAGTACTTGGACTCGATGGACTANANACCAANCNCCATACCAATTATGCAAAAACACTCGAAAACACATCTGTGTGCAAAGTACCCTTCGCACAACTTGAAAAATTNAGCCAAGAAATCCCAAGCTTACAACGCTATCTTTTCAGCATCATGGCCCAAGAAATTCAAACCGATCAAAAACTCATTATGCTTATTAGCAAGTGCTCGGCCGACCAACGCATAGCGGCCCTACTCCTCAATATTTCGGGAAAGCTTAAGAACAGAAAACTATCTAGCAGTTCATTTCGGCTACCCATGTCTAGAGGCGATATCGCGAACTATCTAGGTTTGGCAGTGGAAACCGTNAGTCGTGTTTTTTCCAAACTNCAATCTAGCAAAATACTNCGAGCANAAAATAAAGAAGTCACAATTATAGACATGCAGGCGTTAANTGNANTNAGCACTCTATGAACTTGGAACTCAATGAACTTGGAACTCAATGAACTAACTATTTAGTTTTCCTTTGATCCGGTCACTGTAATTAATAGTATCAACAAAAGTTCAGTTTACTTTTATGGATCATTCATTGCACCNACCATTGCCTCAGGAATCACATCGTAAGCCAAGCGCAAAGTACGGGTAATGGCTATTGGATTACTGTAATCCAAATTCATACTAATCGTAACATTAACCAATACACTTTTGACTTATATCAAACTGTTCTAGGCGCCCTTCCCATATGATAAATACACAGGAAATGTAATTTCAAGATGAGCAGTGGTTCGTCTTAAGCTATGGATGTCTGAAACATGATTCGACCAAACTCTATGCCTGATATCTTATCGAAATATGATACCAACGCGCCAAGATACACCTCTTACCCTACCGTATTACAGCTCCACAATGGCTTCACCAGTGCTGATTTTTTATCCGCAATTAATCGAAGCAATGAAGCCGGAAAACTCCTCTCACTCTACTTCCATCTCCCCTTCTGCAAAAACCTATGCTATTACTGCGCGTGTAATAAAACGGTCAGTGCCTCTCAAGAAATTTCGAAAAACTATCTACAGTCTATATTGGCAGAAATGGAACTACTGGCTGATTTATTTAATAAAAATAGATCTGTTATTCAGCTGCATTGGGGCGGTGGCACTCCCACCTTCCTGACTGATTCGGAAATGACTGAGCTGATGTTTTACACGGGTAAACACTTTAGTTTATTGAGTAAAATTGAAGGTGATTATTCCATAGAGCTTGACCCTCGTGATTTAAATCAAGAGCGCATCGCATTAATTGGAGGGCTAGGCTTTAATCGAGTGAGCTTGGGTATCCAGGATTTTGACGAAAGGGTCCAGCTTGCTATTAATCGGATTCAACCTTATGCCGAAGTGACTCAAGTTGTCCGATATCTACGAGACTATGATTTTTCATCGATTAACATGGACTTGATTTACGGCCTGCCTTATCAGAATACTAAAAGCTTTGAAAATACCGTCGCAAAGGTTATTCACTTGCAACCCGATAGACTCTCTATTTTTAATTACGCTCACTTACCCCAACGATTTAAGTCACAAAAACTCATAAAAGAAGAAACACTACCCAGCACAGCGGAAAAGTTGGCCATGTTCGTGGGAGCAACTCGACAACTTATTGATGCGGGGTATATCTATATAGGAATGGATCATTTCGCCAAAAAAGACGACAAACTCGCTATTGCCCAAGAAACCGGTGATCTTCACCGGAATTTTCAAGGATACACGTCACATAAAAATTCGGATTTGATCGGTTTNGGTGTGTCCTCAATTAGCCAAATAGACAATACNATTTCTCAAAATTTCAAGACAAATTCAGAATATCAAAATAGAGCCAACGCTGGAAAGCTTTGCATGGAACGAGGTCTCTCCCTAAATGAAGATGATGAGATAAGAAGATGGACCATCATGCAGCTCATCTGCCACTACCAAGTCAACTTTGATGAATTTAGCAATTTATACCATAAGGTTTTTCAAGAGCACTTCTTTAGAGAGTTCATTCAACTCGAGGAGTTGGCAAAAGACAAGCTACTTTCAATAGATGAATATGGAATCCGAACAATAAATAATGGCAATCAAGTCATTCGGTATATGTGCATGATCTTCGATCGTTACAATGGCGAAAGTATGGGGTCAACAAAACAGTTTTCTAGGATAATGTGATTTTCCCAAGATAAGTGAGTCTGCCTAGACCTAACAAATCACCTGATTACGACCTATCCCCTTCGCTTTATACAGATTTCTGTCTGCTTCTTTGATTAAATTTTCTAGGGGCTCTCCTGCTCGGGGGCACAATGTTGCTACACCAATACTGACGGTAACGCCCCCTTTATCTACAGACCCATTCAGTAGCCGAGTTTTTTCTACCGTCAGTCTAATTTGCTCGGCGATTTTTTTCGCGCTATCCAGGCCTATACCCGGTAGCAGCACCACAAACTCTTCGCCACCGTAACGTGCAATACAATCGCTAGGGCGTTTACCTGCCGACTGTAACACATCAGCAACCATCGCGAGACACTGATCGCCTTGCTGATGGCCATAAGTGTCGTTATAGACTTTGAACTTGTCGACATCAATCATCAGTAACGATACTTGCGTATTATTTCGAATTGCTATTTTCCATTCCCTAGAGATAATCACGTCAAAACAACGGCGGTTAGCTATTCCTGTCAATGCGTCCGTACTCGCTACCAGTTCTAGCTCTTTGTTCACCCGCTCCAAATGAAAGTTTTGTTCATCAACTATTAGTTGTTGTAGAAAATTCATTCTGACCTTTTTTTCTGAGGAATAACTTACCAATAGTCCAAGTCCGCAAGCGCCTGNGAACAAATAAAGNTGAATAACCGCCGGCNTAATCTNNGAATCAGAATATNTCTGTCCAGCAAACAAAAAAAGAAAAGCGGCTATNGAAAATAAAATACAGTCATTGAACGATAACCGACAAGCGGACAGCCCAACAACAACCACAACTAAGTAGCCGGAATAATAGGTGTACATATGCTCTACAGGAATATTGACTATGATCAACATCATCAAAGACGATAGAATTATCAGTCCCGTCAACATGATTTTCTCAAGATACGGTTTCGATTGTNGAAACANTGACAGCACTACGATNCACGAAAATACCGGTAGAAAAAGGGTCGCCCTGAGCTCCCAGATATATTTAGCCATATTGATATCGATTAAAATATCAATTCCCCCGGACAATGGAATTAATAGGTAGATAATCAAAAGCGCTATTTTATAGAATAAGGCATTGTCTGCGGTTTCGTGAAGTACAAAAGCAGCTTCCAAATCCTCCCGAAACACTAGATATCGGGTGGACCGAAGTTTTTTCTTAGCTTTTTTTAAATGATTGAGAGACCTATACATATGTAAACTTAACGACTTTAATATCCCATTTATCAGAACTAGCTACGACTAGGGCTCCCTAAACACCAGCCGCATAATCCACTCGCTTAAGTATAGAATCCAATGCTCTCTTCGGTTTTGATCAGCGTCAATGCTTTTGTCTATTTAACTTAGAGCGAGGTCATTAATATAGCCTTAGGTTCCACAATACAAGCTTCTCGACACAGCGCACGGCCAACGCACAGCTCAGCATCAACTGTGGGCTTATTGCCCTCCCAGACTAGCGCGTTTTCTATAGGGCAACTGTCTCTACAAGCGCCACATTCAGGACCCCTATAGGGAAGGCACACTTCGCTATCGACCTCAACCTTTGCCAGCTTCGGGCGCAGAGCAAGCTCGGACTGGGCTAAGTTATTGCCAGTTTCTGGCACATCGCCCTCTGGCACTAAAACCTCTGGGAACGGTGAATCTGGCAGCTTAAGCACTTGAGGTTCACAAGCTGCTACACAAGGCCAGTCTTGGCACAATTTACAACCTTTATTGATAAGATCTAACGCAGGAGTACCCACTGCATCCAAACCATTCTTCATTGATAAAGGA
>JAESQG010000364.1 GCA_016765265.1 Pseudomonadales bacterium
GGGCTGGCGGCTATTATGCTGGCGCAAAAAAGGGGTTGTGGGGACCAAGCAAAGGTCAAGGCAAGCTTGATACCGGCAGCTTGGGAGTACCAATGGGTAACGGTGATCGATATAGGGAGTATTCATAATGGCGTGTCCTAGTGGTTCCATTCAAGGGATGGGAAGTTTTGATAGAGTGCCTGGCGGTGCTGAAAGTACAAATGAAGGCGGTGCGTTTAATCGGATAATAGAGCGCGCCAGGAAAATTGATGCCGGTGAGCTTTATGTTGGGATGAGTGAGGATGCGCTTCAGAAGGAGTCTGCCGCATTATCTCTTAGCATGTATGAGGACTACAAAAAAACGTACATGCCAATTGAAGATGAAATGTTGCAATACGCCAACAATCACCACCTTGTTAATGACAATGTGGATAGAGATGTAGCCCAGGCTAAGAGCGGGTTTGATGTGGCACAAGGCATGACGGATCGGCAAATGTCGCGTTATGGAACCAACCTCACTAATGCTCAACGAAGAGTAAGGAAAAGGAAAAATAACGTAGAGCGCGGCAACACTTCTGTTAACGCTGCCAATAGCTCAAGGGATGCTACGGCTGATCGGGTAGATTACACGCGAGGCAATCTAGTGAACCTCGGTAGAGAAACCATGAATGATGCGGCTGGGGAAATGTCTCAAGCGGCTGGTCAAGAGCAAGGCCGGAATCAGAGATATAAGGATGCCAAAGCCCAAAATAGAGCTAGTCAGGCTCAGGCGGTAGGGACGGGTCTAATGCTACTGCCGCTCCTCAGTACCAAGGCATCAAAGAAAAACATCAAATCACACAGTAAGGAAAAAGCATACAACGATGTGAATTCGATAAATCTGAAAAGCTTCGAATACAAAAAGGGTGGTGGTAAGCAGGTAGGGGTGATTCGAGAGGAAGCGCCTAAATCAATTCAGGTGCCTGATGGTAAGCATGTAAATGTAGGGAGTTGGTTGGGTAATTTAACAGGGGCAGTGCAGGTTTTGTCAGACAAAATTGATAGCTTGGAGGGTAAGGCATGAGTGAATTACTTCGAGGGGCAATGAATGGGGTTAATTTTGCTAGTAACCTTGTTNATCGACAGTATCAATACGACCAAAATAAGATTAGAGATGGTGAGCGANAAGAAGANCGTCGCCGGTCGATAGAAAGGCAATCNATGNTGGATGACCGATACGAGCAAGATCGGTCCAGANNATATGACCGNCAAANTATGTTAGATGATCGGTACGATTCAAATCAGGANAGAANNTACAAAAGGGAGGATGCCCAAGATTCTCTTACCACTAGTGACAGGGCGAGAAGGTACAAAAGGGAAGATGCCCAAGACAAAACCGCAGCCGTTGATCGAAAGAGCAGGATCAAACGAGAGGATATGCAAGCGCAGCTATATAAGCTTAATCTCGACAACGCGAAGGACCAGAAAAATGCGAAGGCTCAGATTGATGCCTTGTCGGGGTTTAAAGCGTACCTTGGCGGGAATCTTTCTGAAGAGAATTCAGCAGTCATATTAAAGGCATTAAACACCGCCTTCTCTAGCATCATTAACCAAGGGGATGGCGGTACAAAAGAAATAGTCGATATTACCCCTGCCGCAGAGATTCAACCTGGAGCTGAAGGGCTTGTTGTTGAGCTTGAAGTGGACCCAGGCAAGGGTAAGAAAAAGTATCGTGCTCCTTTAACGCAAGGGGCCAGTACCGATCCAGATGATCCTATTCAAATATTTGAAGAAGAAGACTTGTTTGATGTGTTTACCACGATGGAAGCCTCTTTGCGTGATTCTGGTTACGGGCAAACTATTGACGAAATGAACAGGATGGTTGATGGAAGAGTCAGAGCTTTAGGCGGTGGTAATTTAGAAAAAGGCTCTCTTGGCAGAATGGAGGCTGAATACGGTCTTAAAACAAACCTGGAAAAAATGAAGAATGAAAACAGATTAGGCCAGATAGCGGCTACAGCGAAAGCCAAAGAGAAATCATCATCCAAACCCACAGGGCAAGTTCAGGTTGTTAATTGGCTTATGGAAAATGTTAAGGGACCCAATGGAGGGCCATTATCGGCAGATGAAGCGTGGGCGATGGCGCAAACCGCTAAATCAAATCCAGAAAAAGCGGTCCAATCAATGTTTGAGTCGCTTATGGAGGCGCAGGACCAGGCGCTAATGTTCGGTGAGGTAGAAAATAAACTCAGCCCTCAACAAATGGCAGACAAAGCTAAAAATCTTGTTCAGATGTTAAGGGAAGACTCACAGTTTGAGGCGGCTAAAGGTGGCGGCAGTAGTGGCACCACTGGCGAGCGGGACGAATTAGATATGATTCTTGATGAGGCTGGAGCGGAGGATTACAGGTGAAAACAAACTGGAGCGAGATAACCCGATCAGATCAATACGCATCACTTACCCCTGATAAGCAGGAGGCGTTAAGGAATCGCTTTTTCGATCGAGTTATTGCACCAAGGACACCTGAAGGTAAGCTTGATCTAATGCGAGAGAAATTCGATCAGCGCACACTTAGAGTGGTTCAACCTCAACAAGCGAGTACCGGAGGAAACCTTCAGTCAAACAAAGCGCTGGGTATCGCTAAAGTGGCGGGTGCGGGTGCCTATACCGGCGTGTTAGGCGTAGCGGAAATGATGCACCGAGTACCTGATGCTATCAGCCGGTTCACCCAAGCCAGGGCAAATATTGTTGATAAAGGTCTTGAGTATATCGATGCGCCAGAGGTTGTTCGTACTGGCGTTAACACAGCCTTAAGCGTAAACCCTGCTAAGTTGCTGGCAGAGGGGGTTGAAGTCGGTGGTGTAAAAATCCCTGGAATGAATTATGTCGCAGATAAAATAGGGGCTGTGAGTGGCGGGTTAGGTGAATATTTTGAGCCATTTAAGAAACTGCAAGATGCAGGAAAACAAGCGGAACACGCTACTGAAACTGCTTTAAACGGTGATTATGAGCCTTTAAAAGAGGTTTTATCCAACCCTGAAGCATGGGCCGGTTTTATTGGACAAGGTATACCAACCTTCGCCTTGGCTTGGATGTCCGGTGGATCGCTTGCCTTTATGGGATTGCTTGAAGGGCTTGAAGCATCGAGCAATGCTGCTGAGTTTGAGCAAAGGACAGGGACCAAGATAACGCCAGAGGAATACACCCAAGCCTTTACTCAGTCTGCCGTTATTGGTGGATTGTTAGAGAAAATTGGTTTCAAAGGCGTAACTGAAAATGTTGCTGGTTTCTTCAAATCAGTAGCCAAAGGTGGCGTATCTGAAACGGCAACAGAAATGGGTCAAGCTCTTAACTCAAACTTAGGGCAAAAGCTTGCTTACAGCCCAGAGCAAAAACTATCTGAGGGTGTACTTGCTTCAGGCATGGGCGGCTTAGGTGTTGGTGGTCCCGCCGCTGCTGCTTCATCAGCGTTGCAGCTATCAAGCAAACAACTAAAGAATGATGACATTATCGAGGATGCAAACGAGCAATTTCAGCAGGATGAAGAAGGAGTACCGGGGCAAGAACCCCAAATAACCGAAATTTCTGAAGGACTCTTTGTTAACGAGACAAATCCAAACGAGCCGCCATTTGAAGGGGCAGTAGTCGCGTTTGAATACGGGGGTATGCCTGCATGGACCATGCCTCAAGAACCTGAAGTTCGAGATGAATATAGTCTCTCAGACGATGAATACTTTGATGATGTGTCTGGTGATGACAGAGGTTTAACAGAAGCCTACTACGATGCACTAGCAGCCGGAGTGGATGAAGCAACACTAGCTCAAATTGATCAGGACTTTGAGGGCGATCCTATGGGTGCTGTCACTCAAGTTCTGAACGCGATTGACCAAGTGAGAGTAGGTGGTGACTTAGGTGCTGTTGAGCGCAGTGATGTTATGCAGAGAGGCGAGGAAGAAAACGCCGCTTGGGATCAAAATGCAGAGCCACCAATCCATCCTTCAAACCTTGGTGAAGGCTACTTTGCTCAACAAGAGCTAGATGATATCCAGAGCACAGAGACCGCAGATCAGAACAGAGACTTTGATTCTTCAAAAGACCCAAGCCTTGAATTCTTAGCTGCAAAAGCGAAGAAGAAAACCGACAAACTCAGAAAGAAGGTGGTTCAGCAGCGCGAGAAGCAGGCTGAAATCGAGAAGGACCGGTTCATCGAGGGCCAAGCAACCCCCACCAATAATGTAATGGCTAACGCTCTAGAGGGCGCACTTCAAAAAGAAGGGACTACCGATGAAGCCGATCAAGTTAAACCGGATGAGGGGCAAGAAGAGGTCCAGGTTAGCGATCAGAAACAGGTTCAGGATGAGGCAGTCAAGCCAGATGTTCAACCCACGAAAATGGAAGCCATAACCGAAGGAGCAAACGAGGCCGCTACTTCCCCTACAAATGATCTTGCGGAGCCTACCCAACCCCAAAAGGAGGTGGGTAACTACAAGAAGGGGCATATATCGGTTGATGGGATGGATATCACCGTAGAGAACCCTAAAGGCAGCACCCGATCAGGCGTTGATGAAAAGGGTAACGAGTGGTCCTCAGAAATGCAGCATCACTACGGGTATTTGAAGCGCACGCTTGGTGCTGACGGTGACCATGTTGATGTGTTTGTAGGGGATAACGTTGAAAGCGGTAAAGTGTTTGTTGTGGACCAAGTAAACACAGGTGATCAAAGCTTTGACGAGCATAAGGTAATGTTGGGCTTTAACACCAAAAAAGAGGCGGTTGAGGGGTATTTAGGAAACTATGACAAGGGCTGGGATGGCATGGGTAGCATCAAAGAAATGTCTACCGATGAGTTCAAGTCATGGCTTACTGATGGTGACACTACTAAGCCTGTTGGTAAGAAATATCCGCAGAAGAAAGCCGAGAAAAAGCCGGTTAAAAAAAAAGAGGCAATTAAAAAAGAGGCAATTAAAAAGGCAACATTAAAGGAGCAAGCAGCTACTTCGATTAGCGATGAAATAAAACCCCAGTCAGGCGCTAAAGCTGCCAAGAAGGCATTAAAAAAACCAACGAAAACAAAGAAGGGTTCAACACTAGACAATAACGATGTGGGTGATGAACTCACTGGAAATCGGCGTAGCAATATTGGAATAAGCGTTGCTGATATCAGGAGCGCAGCCAACGACACTCAAAAGCTAGAGATGGCTCAGAAATCTAAAATTTGGAAAAGGCCCAACTATGAGGACATGGTGAATAACGGCACTAACCCAATCGTTGCTCATCTAATTAAGCAGGCGTATGACGCTATTGGTGGCAAAGTCACTGGCAACAAAGATGCCGATATTGAGGCTTACGTTGAGGCAGTATCAACAATTGGAGATAGCATCGAAGATGTTTTTTCGTCACCAGAGGTTCGCGAAGCTTTGCTTGAGGCCGAAAAGCAGTTGGCTTCCAATACGGGATACAGAAACTATATGGCTGGCATGTCGGCTAGTGAGGCTATGGCGAAAATAAGCGATAGCCTATTGGATAAGGTGTTTCCCAAAAATGAAAAGGGTTCCCGTTGGGGTCATCGCAACATGGAAGGAAACGCGAAAGCGTTAAACATGGGGCGAATGTTTGCTAAAAAAATCCAGTTTTCCTCCTCTAATTTACGCAAAGCTAACGAAGAAATCGCTGAAGGGTGGCCAGCAAAGAGGGAGGCATGGCAGCGATCCTATCAAGTGGCTGAAGAGGACGGTAAATTCCATGTTCGTAAGAAAGGTTATTCGCGCAATCTGGAAAGCTTTGACTCTCGCCAAGGTGCAATAACGCATGCACGAACTTTGGCAGCTACCACTAAGAAAGAAACCTTTAAAGAGCCCAAGATTCCTCTTAGTGATTTGAATAGGCTTGGATCTGATTACCGCCAGGGGCTTGATGTCTCCACTCAAGACTTGATAGATACCTTCGGCTTTCGTGGTGTGAATTTTGGCAACTGGATGAAAGGAGACAAGCAATCTTCTGAACGACAAGAGCATGTTAATCATATTTTTGATGCGATGATGGATCTGGCCAATGTACTTCGCCTTTCGCCTAAAGCCATATCGCTTAATGGTATGTTGGGTGTTGCTGTTGGAGCACAGGGGCGTGGTGGGAAAGCGGCAGCGCATTTTTATCCTGGTATTAATGAAATTAATATTACCAGAGCTTCAGGAGCGGGGTCTTTAGCCCACGAATGGGGGCATGCTCTTGACCATCACTTTGGCAATCAAGCAGGGCTGGCCCGAAGTAAGGAGCCTTTTTTAAGTGAGCACTACAACCATTCTCTAAAATTGAAAGACGAAGAGATTAGGCCTGAAATCGTAACGGCATACAAAGCACTAATGTCAGCAATCAGTCTTACTACCATGACCACTAGTGAAGAAGAAATGCAGACTGGTAGAGAGCAATCAGAGAAGAGGGCAAAATCTAGTATTGAGTCTCGACTTAGCCGGTGGCGAAAAATGATNGAAGGGGCCGATGGGGAGGTTAAGGAGTTTAACCGTCTTGCTGAACTAATCTATAGTGGTGAACGCGGTCCTATGGAGAAGTTGGGCAAAGCCGCAAACAGGTATGTTGGCAAAAACATTAGCCGTCTTCGTGATATCGTAAAAAAGGAGTCCGGCGTCAAGGTGGCGTTAGATGATGCGCAATGGCTGGATAACGATGCCTCATCCCTCAACTTGGCATCCTCTATGGAAGAGTACAGCAAGATTCACAAGCCGCAACAGAGGACTAGAACAAAGTATCGNAAAGGGGCGGCAGGCTTGGATAAGAAGAGTAAACCCTACTGGGATACACCGGTAGAGCTGTTTGCTCGTGCATTTGAGTCCTATGCTCTTGACAAAATTAACGCAACAGACGGACAAAGCGACTATCTTGTGTCGTCATGGAAAAAAGATGTCGATGGAAAATATACAAAGCATGTCATTGCGGCTTACCCTCAAGACAAAGAGCGTGAAGCCATCAATCAAGCTTTTGATGATCTGATTGAAACGATTGAATCCAAAGAGACAGAGCAAGGGGTTGTTCTTTTTAGTAAAAAATCGAGCGGTGGCGGATCTAAGCTATCTCAAGATATCAATTACAATTTACCAAAAAATACAATTGTCGGTGGGGCTAAGGAAATTGGAGAGCTTCATGATTATATGGGGGAGCTTGGAGGAGCAGCAAAAAATAATGCAGTTCGTTTTGCTGTAATTGGCAGTAGTGAGGCCAAGTATATCAAAGAACACACTGGTTTTGATTTGGAAGGTTATAGGCATGTTGTAGATTTGGCGGGNATGAGACACACAGACNAGTACCATGGAAATGAAGAGACTGAAAAGTTGAGGGGGCAACTTGGTATAGGGCGGGAAGATTACATGAAAATTCCTGAAATAGTTAAAAACCCGGATAAAGTGGAGTATATAGGGAAAACGAAAGTAGAAAAGCTTGATGAAATCGCATTTAGCAGAAAACTTGATGACGGTCAGTATTATTATGTAACAGTNGTNAGAGGNAAAAAGAAAAACTTAGCACTACAGTCTTTAAGAAAAA
The DNA here is from genome assembly GCA_016765265.1 of Pseudomonadales bacterium. Lineage (GTDB taxonomy): Bacteria > Pseudomonadota > Gammaproteobacteria > Pseudomonadales > DC-out160 > DC-out160. The sequence goes on from JAESQG010000364.1 coordinate 7,513, forward strand.
GAGCATCCATACGAGGGGCGCAACCGGCGCAACCTGCTACATCCGAAGATGGCCTAGCCCTAACGTCCGAAACGTTCCGGAGCAACCCCTCGCAGGACAAGGACAGTATCGCCCCAAACGATACACCGGTCAAGAAAGAGGTTCCTGATGAGGACGATACGCCACCATCTTTATCTGTAAACAGCACCAAGCCAAAGGGCTTTCCTGTTGCCGATATTGAGAAAATTGTAAACTCGATAAGCTTGANCGGNGCCCAAGTGAAGGTGGTGAAGTCTGTCGATCAAATACCGCTTACAATCGACACTGAAGGCTACGTTAGAGGGGTTTATCATCCCGCCAGCAAGACGGTCTACCTCGTTGCAGATAACCTTAATTCAAAGTCTGAAGTAGAGGAGGTGCTAAGACACGAGGTGGTTGGCCACTATGCGACACATGATATTCTAGGTGGCGAAAAGCAAGATATTTTCGATGAAATTCAAAGACTAAAACAGACTCACGGNAAGATAAAAGATTACGCTAAAACCATCAAGGCAACGTATGGTGAGCTTTCTGCAAACNATGAGAGTGCAGAGATACTGGCGCTAATGGCTGAGAATGGCGTGAAAATGGCGCTGATGACAAAAGCTATTGCTGCGGTTAGGGCATGGCTAAGACAGCTTGGATTTAGAATGCCAACATCAGAAGGCGATATCAGAGCATTGATCGTAAAAGCGGGAGAGTATGNTGGGGCCAACAAAAAGCGCAAACTATCATTGCCGGTGACGCAAAAGGATGCGGTTAATTTCATCAAAGATATTGGNAACTCCTATAAAAAAATACCGACTAACATCGACGATGCCCTGAAAGCAAAAAGAGCAACCGGGGAATTTATCGGGAATAAAGTCACCGATTTTCGNCCTAAATGGCTAACCGTTCTGNCTCGAAGACATTTAGAGGACTTAGGNAAGGCNGACTTACCCGCTATATCTGNNTACGTTAAGACTGCACAANCTATGGANGCAGANCGNAATGAACTNCTTAGTNGGAGNGCCGAGCTNTCNGAAAAATGGCAAAAATACATTAGGACTAATAAAGCCGAAGCAGATGTATTGGCCGACCTGATGCACGACACGACGATAGCAGGCGTTGATCCTTCTGTAGATTATAAGGCGTTAACTGATGGCAAAGAAACAGCTCAAAAAATCAGAGTGCTAAAGGAGAAGGCGAGGGGGCGTAGTGGTAGCTCCACTGGTCCATTTATGCGACAGATTGAAAACGAGAAAAACAAGCTTAGGCAGGAGGCCAATAGGGTTAAAGCCCACCCTGAGTTGCATGAAAGGTGGAATGCCCTAAGTCCAGAGGCGCAAGATATCTACAGGCAAGTGCGTGATGAATATCTCGCTCGATCAAATGAAACCCTGGAAGTCATTATGGGGCGAATAGATCAATACGTGCAAGATAAAAAGCACAAGACCAAACTAAAGGAAACGATTCGTTTTCAGTTTGAATCGGCACGGACTCAAGCCCCTTATTTTCCTCTTGCCCGATTCGGTGACTACTGGGCAACGTCTTTTGACGCAGATGAA
>JAESQG010000365.1 GCA_016765265.1 Pseudomonadales bacterium
AAGAAGATGCTCCGCGAGAATTCGGTGATGGATGCTGCGCTGTCCTGTGGATTGAGTGGTAGTGGGCGTCTCCATGATTTGTTAGTCACCTACGAGAGTGTGACGCCGGGTGAGTATCGAACCTCCGGTGTGGGACTTGATATTGTACATGGAACCCATAGTTCGCCCTTTGGATATTGTTTTGTTGCGCTGACCCGTCGCGGAATATGTAAATTGGCATTCATTGACACGGAAACTGAGCGTGATAGCGTGCTAGAAGAGCTTCAATTAGAGTGGTCGAATGCTGTTGTGACTGAAGATGTGAGTGCTACTTCCATAGTGTGTGACAAAATTTTTGGTAAAGCAGGGGGCGACGATAACAGACTAAATTTGTTGCTCAAGGGTAGTCCGTTTCAAGTGATGGTTTGGCAGGCGCTGCTAAAAATCCCAGAAGGCAAAATAATGTCCTATCAACANATCGCGGATTCCATTGGAAAATCATCNTCNGTNAGNGCNGTNGCCTCGGCNGTGGCTCGNAANAAGATTGCNTANTTGATTCCNTGTCANCGNGTTATTCGCAGTACCGGAGCGCTGAATAGCTATCGTTGGGGTGAGGTGCGTAAAGTCGCTATGATTGGAAGAGAAGGCTGTTAACAGCCTTCTCTTCCTAAGGCACATTTATGACAAAGTGAAAAAGTATGACAAAGTAAAAGACCTAGTGAATATCCTTCCAATATTCATTCTTCAATAGCCAGGTAGGGATGAGTAAGATAACTAAGAAACCAAGAACGTACTTGCCCATGTTTTCTCTGTAAGGCCTAATGGGCTCTGCCATGTAAACCATAAAGTTAGTGAGATCACGCATTTCCGTTTTGAACTCTTCTTCACTTTTTGAACTCTGGGCGTAAGCTAACACCCAAGGCATGGCCACATCCGGCATAAGATGGTTGTTATACCCTGTAGAAGCTTTTTCATCTTTGTAAAAACTCATCAGATAGGTATAAACCCAATCAGCCCCACGATAATTGGCTTCAAGCGTTAAATCTGGGGGAGCCACACCAAATGCGGTCTCGCCCATTTCCGCCGTCATGGCTGAGGGTATAGTATCGCTGAGTTTTGTCGCACCGTAGCGTACCAAGTTTGTCATGACATCTTCATCCGTCATTTCGAGGTCCTTTGCGATGCGCTGATACCGCATATACTTGGCGGCATGGCAGCTAGCACAACTATCTATATATAGCTTCGCTCCTTTTCGAAGGGAGTCCTTATCGTGAATATCGTAGCCCGATTTCATAAGCTCGATAGAACCCCCCGATGCTGTTGCCAGCATGGGGAAACACAACAAAAAACATACTATTATTAACCGTTTCATTATTATTCCTGTGTTTTTAATGATGTTTAATCAGTGGTAGTTAACCAAAGAAAGTTAATCAGTGCGCACCAATACGATCTGGCACAGGTTTCGTTTTTTCCATTTTGGTGTAAAAGGGCATCGCTAGGAAATAACTAAAATAAATGATCGAGAAGAGGGGTGCTGCCCAGAAAGGTGCCCAATCGGCTGGTTTAGCGCCTAAAACACCGAGTGCTAAAAAGCTAATCGTAAACAACGCAAGCATGAACTTGCTGATAGGACCTTTATAGCGCAACGAGTTAACCGGGCTTTTGTCTAACCAGGGAAGGAAAAACACAATAACGATGGCACCACCCATCACCACTAGTCCCCAGAATTTCGCACTCATCCCTAAAAAGTCTATAGTCACTGCTCTCAACATGGCGTAGAAGGGCGTGAAATACCAGGAAGGCGCGATGTGGTCAGGCGTACTTAGGTTGTTAGCGGGTGTGTAGTTCGGCGGTTCGATAAAATAGCCTCCGCCACCGGGGAAGTAAAAGATGGCAGCTGCAAATATCATAAAGAAAATAACTACTGGAACCATATCATGAACGGTGTAGTAGGGGTGGAACGGGATGCCGTCTAAGGGGATTCCGTTTTCGTCTTTATGAGCTTTAATGTCTATACCTTCGGGATTGTTAGAGCCCACCTGGTGCAATGCAACCAAGTGAAGAAAAACACCGACTACCAACATTAGCGGTACCATGGCCACATGAAAAGCGAAGAACCGGCTCAGTGTTGCCCCACCAATGACGAAATCACCTTGTACCCAGATTTGCATGTCTTCACCGATCACTGGGACGGCGCCCACTAGGCTTAGGATGACTTTAGCTCCCCAATAAGACATGTTGCCATATGGCAGCACATAGCCAAAAAAGCCTTCAGCCATCATCATTAGATAAATAACCATTCCGATCACCCATACTAGCTCTCGGGGCGCTTTATAGGAGCCGTACATGATGCCTCTGAAAATATGCAAATAGACAATGATGAAGAAGAATGATGCTCCCACCTCATGCATATAGCGAAGTAGCCAGCCAGAATCCACATCGCGCATGATGTATTCTATGGAATCAAATGCTCCCTCTGCGGTAGGTGTATAAAACATGGTAAGCCAAATACCACTGAGTAGTTGGTTGGCAAACGCCACGATGGCAAGCACACCGAAGAAGTACCAGAAATTGAAATTCTTCGGNGCNTAGTACTCGCTCATATGAGTTTTAAANGCNTTAACNATGGGNAACCGGNAATCAACCCANTNNAGCANCTCGGTACTTTTNTCCTTAATAAGNCTCATTANNCNTTCTCCTCGCTNTCTGNTCCGACAATNAGAGTNTTGTCATCGGCGAAGTAATGGGGTGGCACTTTTAAGTTCGTGGGAGCGGGTACGCCTTTATATACACGGCCCGCAAAATCAAATTTTGAACCATGGCACGGGCAGAAAAACCCGGTGAAATCACCCTCTTCCTTACCGGGGCGGAATTTTGGAGTACAGCCTAAATGAGTGCAGATCCCTTCAATAACCAATACCTCAGGTTTTATAGAACGTACATCATTCTTGGCATAATCAGGTTGTTGGTCGTCTTCTGAATTAGGGTTACGTAATTCGGTAGTCAAAGCCTTGATAGAATCCAGCATTGCCTGGGTGCGCTTAATGATATAAATAGGACGGCCACGCCATTCCTCTACTACCATTGTGCCATCAGGAATAGCATTTAAATCCACTGTGATGGGGGCCCCCGCGGCTTTAGCGCGGACACTAGGATTCCAGGATCGTGCATAAGGAGTTGCTACACCAGCAGCACCCACTGCAAATAATGCGCAAGTGGTTCCAGTTAAAAAAGTTCTTCTGTTATTGCTCGGTTCATCTGTACTCATTTTTTTCCTCACTACTCAATATGCCTGCCGACATTGCAAAACGTCATTAAAGGAGGGTTAGAAACTCAAAGGTCAC
>JAESQG010000366.1 GCA_016765265.1 Pseudomonadales bacterium
ACCATCTTTGGCGATTTCCCCTCACTGCCTCTTGGCGGGTTGATCGTTTGGGTTTTTACTGGCGGACTACTGTTGGGCTTTATTATTTGTTTGTTACCCACTGTGTTGGACTTGAGATTATTGAAAAAAGTGAAAAAACAGCTAGAGCAAGCTAAAGTAGAACTGGANCGGTTGCAGGAAGCAGGCGTTCAGNGTTAATTATCTTTCAGACAGNGTTAATNNTCNTTCAGNCAGAGTCAAAACAGAATGTCAGAAGCTTCTTTAGTCTTTTTAATCGTTGTCGCTATTGCCATCGGATGGTTGTTGGGNCGGTATCAGCGACNGTCAAAGCGCAAAATGACCGAGGAAGGCTTAGGCAAAGAGTATTTTCGCGGACTGAATTATCTTCTCAATGAACAACCAGACCAAGCTATCGACATTTTTATTAAAGCCCTAGAGGTCAATAGCGAAACAGTGGAAACTCACNTGGCNNTGGGNAGCTTGTTTTCNCGCCGTGGTGAAGTGGACAGAGCCATTAAAATCCATAAAAACCTACTGTCTCGTGATAGNTTGGATCGCACTCAGCAAGGAAACGTTAGACTTGCCCTCGCTAGAGACTATTTAACCGCTGGGTTATTAGATAGAGCAGAACACCTGCTACAAGAAATCATTGAAGAAGGCGGTAGAAACCGCAAGCAGGCGCTNCAACACTTGCTGCGAGTCTACGAGCAAGAGCGGGAGTGGGGCGATGCCATTATCACCGCAGAAAAACTGTTGGAGTTGGGAGCAGAGAATATCTTGCAACCGCTGGCACATTATTGTTGTGAATTAGCNGANGCTNCCTTGGCGTCAGATGATATTNGAGNTAGCCGAGCGTATTTAAAACGGGCGCTNCAATATGATCGAGATTGTGTCCGGGCGAGTTTGCTACAAGGTCAACTAGAGTTTCAATTAGGGCGGTACGACGAGGCAATAAACGCTTTAAAACGCATTAAGCAACAAGATGCCGATTATGTCACNGAGTCNGTTGAGACCCTCGGTGAGTGTTACCANCAAATAGGTAAAAATCACGATTTTGTACAGTACTTAAAATTTTGCTTAGACGATCATCCCGCCATATCGATAGCACTTTTAATGGCAGAAAAAGTAAGCCACCTTGAAGGTGAAGAAAAAGGCACAGAGGCAATGGCCTCTTTTCTCAAAGAAAGACCATCAGTAAAAGGTTTGCGACGATTGATTGATATGCAATTGTCCGGCAGCAATAACCAGGAGGCCAAGGAAAGCCTAACAGTGCTACAAAAATTGGCCGAGCAGCTAGACGAGCATAAACCGGTTTATCAATGTACGAGCTGCGGCTTCAACGGACACTCCTTACACTGGTTATGCCCGACCTGTAAAAAATGGGGCTATGTTAAGCCGCTACATGATATCNGTGAACCCTGATAAATGAACCCTGATAAATGAANCCNTCTAAATTAAANCCCNCNNATTCNAAAANNACNGNNCNCAANATAATNGTAGCCNTGGATTTTCCCGATTTAAAATCCACATTAGACCTGGCAGAGAAACTCGANCCCACTCTTTGTCGAGTCAAAGTAGGCAAAGAACTCTTNACCCAAGTNGGTCCTGAAGTGATAAATCGTNTACANGACTTAGGCCATGNNNTATTTCTAGATCTNAAATTTCANGATATCCCCAATACCGTGGCCAATGCTTGTGCCGCCGCCGCTGACTTGGGTGTATGGATGATCAATGTACATGCCAGTGGTGGGCGGCGNATGATGACAGCAGCGAAAGAAAAACTGGCCAATAAAGGCAAGGATATCCCGTTATTGATAGCCGTCACNGTNCTCACCAGNAGTTCNCAGCAAGAACTGAANGAAATAGGTATCACNGTCNCNCCAGAGGAACAAGTAAAGCGACTNGCGACGTTAACGAGAGATAGTGGCCTTGATGGNGTAGTGTGTTCAGCGCAAGAAGCCAAAGCTTTGCGGTCATTAACAGACTCTGAATTTAAGCTAGTCACGCCAGGTATAAGACCCGCTAGCTTCGATGCAGGTGATCAACGACGAATCTGCACACCGGTTGAAGCTATTAACAATGGAGCGGATTACTTAGTGATTGGACGGCCTATTACGCAAGCCGAAGATCCGGTTGCCGTGTTGCGACAAATGGTGTCTGATTTATCGGTTTAACCTTGTAAAAGCTGGCCAAAATCAATGATCTCATCGAAATAGTCGGAGTCTATTATTGATTGAGAAACACCATTAACGTGTATTAACACTGGTCTAATATTGGTATTTTCTGGTTTGTCGATGGCATTAATTTTATCCTGCATTTCATCAATAATACTGGATTGGATGGCTGTTTTTTTGAATTTTAGTTCGCAAATATAAAGCGTATTGCTAGAGGACTGAATGGCGTAGTCGATCTGACAACCGCGACGTCTCTTCGTCGGGCGTTGAAAATAAGGGTTATCATAAACAATTTGGTCTACGGATAAATTTAGTAATTCCCATATAGTCGCCCTGTTTTTTAAGACGATGTTTTCAAACTGTAAGCCAAGTATACCGGCGACATTCGGTAGGTTCTTTAGACTGCCTCGTTCAATTTTATTTTTTATCGGTTGCACGTATCTGAGATAAAAGCGCAAATAATTATCCGTTAACCGAAGGTGGCTGTATTTTGATTGTTTTCCTGTCTTCAGGCTCCAGGTGAAATCACGGGAGATAAAACCATTTTTTTCCAAATCATCAACATACTCAGATAAATACCCTGATTTTGGACGCTCGAGTTTTTCATAAAGCGTGCTGAGTTCAGTGGGTTCAACGGCAATTGCCGTGATGATTTCTTTGTAGATAGATTGACGCCGAGAGAACAGGTCTGCAAAGAGGTTATCGAATTCACGAAATAGAATCCCCTCCGGCTCAAAACACATGCGCCGTAGATTGTCGCTCGCTGTTTGAGAGGTATCTATCTCCTCAAGATAGCGCGGGATACCGCCTGTGACGGAAAGAAGTTGGAGTTTTTCATACGCTGAAATTCGAGATTCCCGTTGCCCCCAAAACTTATTACAATCTGCGAGAGGTAGCTCTTGGAGAGAAATATCCAAAGTAATTCGACCCAGAAAACCGGTGCTTTTCAAAATATTGAGTTCGATCCAGCCTGCGAGCGAACCGCTTAATATCAGGATAAGGTGTGGTGTTTCCGAAAAGTAGCGGTCCCATGCGTTTTTCAATTTAGCTAAAAAGGTAGGATCTTTAGACCCCATCCAATTAATCTCATCTAAAATGACAATGAAATTCCCTGCTTTTACCCTGTCCGCCAAGGCCCACAATAGTTGATTCCAATTGTCAGCTCTGGGCGGTGGGATATCACATTCTTGGGCTAGCTGTTGTGCAAAATCCTCGTATTCATCTTGCTTTGAGTGTGGACCTGGGGCCATACCGCTCAAAACTATAGTTTGATATCCCGTTTTTTCAGCGCGGTTAGCGAACTCTTTTGCCAGTCGGCTCTTGCCTATGCGGCGGCGTCCTTTGATGACAATCAAATCAGCCTTTTTCCGTCGCAGGCATTCGCCTAGTTTTGTGAGCTCAGGTTCTCGCCCATAAAAAGGTTTTTGACTTATTGACTCAGTCATTCTGTTTTTGCCTATCCATGGATGTCATTTTGGTGAGATTTAATTAACCTGCATATTATCTCACTAAAATAACAAATGTCAAATTGGTGAGATTTTAATGGTACGGTAAACTTCTCACCAAATTGACATAGCCCGATTTATCTTGCCTAAAAGAACACGGCTCAGCCTAGCATTG
>JAESQG010000367.1 GCA_016765265.1 Pseudomonadales bacterium
GGGTTCTAGGGTTCTAGGGTTCTAGGGTTCTAGGGTTCTAGGGTTCTAGGGTTCTAGGGTTCTAGGGTTCTAGGGTTCTAGGGTTCTAGACCGACAAAATTCTCGGTTCTATCTGCAAAGTGAGCAGGAATTTTTTATAGACCTGCTTTACGATATGAGCAGCCAATTCCATCAGCTCTTTGCCACTGGCCCCTCCGTAATTGACTAACACTAGCGCTTGCTTATCATGAACTCCCGCATCACCACGCCGATATCCTTTCAGTCCACACTGATCAATTAACCATGCAGCGGCGACTTTTACTTTCCCATCAGCTTGAGGATAATGGACTACCGCAGGGAACTCAAAAACTAGCTGATTGAATTGTTTTTTTGTCAGTATGGGGTTTTTAAAGAAGCTTCCCGCATTACCTATAACGCTAGGGTCAGGCAGTTTTTCCCCTCGAATACGGGCAATCGTCTCCCGCATTGCATGCGCCACCACTGGCTTAGCATCAGGAAAATACTCTTTCAAATCACCATAATTCAATACCGGAACAAATACTTTTGCCAGCCTGAAGGTCACATCGGTAATCAAAAATCGATCTTTATATTCATGTTTGAAAACACTTTCCCGGTATCCAAACTGACACATTTCTTTACTAAACTCGACAGTCTTTGCAGTATACAAATCAATGGCGTTCAAGCTCTCAAAAACCGAATCCAACTCCACACCATAAGCACCAATGTTTTGAATGGGAGCTGCACCCACAGTACCCGGTATCGCTGACAAGTTTTCCAAACCATACCATCCAACATCAACGCACTTTCCAACAAATTTATCCCAGCTTTCACCTCCTCCCACCTTCACCCATACCGAGCTGACATCCTCCTTGATAAGCTCACAGCCCTGGATTTTATTAAGGAGAACGATTCCATCGAAATCACCCACAAACAACACATTGCTTCCTTCTCCAAGAACCACTACCGGCTCCAGCAGTTCAGCGCCCAGCTCGATCCAGTCGGACACTATTTTCTTATCGTCAACACATAATAACTTTTTGGCGACAGCGTCCACACCAAATGTATTCAGTTTTTTCAAAGAGGAATTTGTTTTGATAGAGAGCATAGCGATTAGTTTTGTAGCCGTACTTTATCCATTGTTTAGGGTTTTTGGGTAACATACATAGCCCAAGCTAATCAGATCAATCGATCCCATCAACTCGCCTTATAAAATCGTCGCTTGAATATGTGCAAGCAAACCAGCTGAAGCATCCTCCACCAAATCCAATACTCGATCAAATCCGGTGGAATCGCCATAATAAGGGTCTGGCACTTCCCTTTCCTCATAAATTTTACCGTACTTCAAAAACATTCCCAACCTATCCTGATATTCGTCAGGACAACGCTGTCGCAGTGTCTCTAAATTGCTATCATCCATAGCCAGTAACGAATCAAAGTGACCAAAATCACTAATACTTATTTGCCGAGCTCGGATAGACTTCATATCGTAGCCACGTTTTGCTGCTGCGCGGATAGAACGACTATCNGAGGTTTCACCTACATGATAGCCAGCGGTACCAGCTGAATCCACCACCACCTTATGCCCAAGATTCGCCGCTTCAACCGTAGATCGAAAAATGCATTCTGCGGTTGAAGACCGACAAATATTCCCNAGACAGACAAATAATACTTTCATCGTTTCTACGCTCGTCTTAACACACTAATTCAACTTAAATTAAGCCAACAATTGACGCAGCCGATCCAAATCTTCTTGCGTATCCACNCCGACACCGGCATCAGCACAAGCTCGCTCCACATGAATCCCCACACCATGATGCAGAGCTCGCAACTGCTCTAATCTCTCTAGCTGCTCTATAGGTGCTTGCTCCCACCCCACGAACTGATGTAAAAATCTCACCCGATAAGAGTAAATCCCCACATGACGATTGTATTGATCGGTCAGATCAGTGCTTGTTAGATCAGGGACAGCCACTTCGTCCACTACAGATAAAAACTTATCTCGATTCCAGGGAATCGGCGCGCGACTAAAGTATAAAGCTAAGCCCCTGCAATCGAAGATTACTTTGACCGCGTTTGGATCAAGTAATTGCGCCATTGAATCGATGGGCTCACATAACGTCGCAATATCTGCCTGTGTGTTATTAGCAAGATTCGACGCCACTTGATCGATAAGTTCCGGCGGAATCAAGGGTTCGTCCCCTTGAACGTTAACCACTATTTCTTCAGGTCTCAGCCCCAGCTTAGCAACAACCTCTTGCAGCCGATCAGTACCAGAAGAGTGTTCTGTAGAGGTCATCAGCACCTCGCCACCAAACGCTTTTACCGCGAGTTCAATGCGCTCATCGTCGGTGGCAACGACGACTTTATGCGCTTGGCTTTTTTGTGCTTGCTCATACACTCGCTGTATCNTCGATTTGCCGGCAATATCAAGTAGAGGCTTGCCAGGTAGTCGAGATGATGCGTACCGAGCCGGTATAATGACGATATAAGTCATAGCGCCTTATTTACCTTCCGCGCTTGCGTGGATATCCCGCGCNTCGTTTTCAAGCATCACTGGGATACCNTCCCTAATGGGAAAAGCCAGCGCATCGGCTTTACAGATAATTTCGCTCTTTTCTTTTTCGTATTCAAGGGGTCCTTTACACACAGGACAGGCAAGAATATCCAGCAACTTTTTATCTAGCATATCTGTCTCCTTTTATCACACATTTTCCCNAATCGTTCTTCCAAACCAGTGAGTACTGCCGGTTCAAGTTGGGTAGCAATTTTTAGGTAGTACCAATTCTCTTTTGCAAAGCCGCGACACTTGACGGCATCTTTTTCCGTCATTAGCAGTAAATGTCTGCCATCATCAAAAGAAAAATCACTCTCTTGGTAGTCATGGTGATCCTCAAACGCATGAGGTACCACTTTAAATCCCANCAACTTTANGTTATCGAAAAAACGNTCGGGGTTACCGATTCCCGCTACTGCATGGACGNTATCCTTCACTGGCGTTATAGAAGTCATACTGGCCAATGGNGTTTCATCAAAACTTANCACATCAAAAAANCCNGTGNTTTGNTATGACATGCGAGTATAGGCAACAGGCAAGTTAATNGGTTCATCNCCATTGACNACTACAAAATCNGCTTGCTTTAATCGACTCTTTGACTCCCTTAAGGGTCCGCTTGGTAATAAAAAACCATTACCCAAGCCCCTCTGACCGTCCACAATCACCACTTCAATATCACGTTGTAAAGCATAATGCTGTAACCCATCGTCACTAATAATCAGATCACAATCATTATTTTTCAATAGATACTGTGCCGCTCTGACCCTATCGGGATCCACCACAAGAGGCACTCCAGTTCGGTTAGCGATAACGTGAGGTTCATCCCCCACCACATGAGGGTCACTTCCTTGGTTCACGGCAATGGGATAGTTTTCACTGTTGCCCCCAAATCCACGACTAATGACCCCGGGCCGAAACCCCCGCTTCTTCAATTCCTCAACTAGATGAATAACGACAGGCGTTTTCCCCGTGCCTCCCACGGTGATATTACCCACAATAAGAACCGGTACCGGCGCGCGCCAANACGCCTTTTTGCCTTTTTGAAAAGCCCACCGACGTCTTCGAGTCAGCAAAAAAAATAACAAGCTAAAAGGTAGAAATAAGTAGGACAGCGGATGGCCCTGATACCATACTTTGACAATCCAGTGTTTAATCATAAGGTGAACTCAAACCGATTCTTGGGCCTGCTGTAACTGAGCATAATACCCGTTTTTAGCCAGCAATTCCCGGTGCGAACCCGNTTCNACAATCNGCCCCTGATCCAATACAAGAATAACCTCNGCNGATTCGATTGTGGACAACCGGTGAGCAATGACTANGGTAGTNCGCCCTTNCATNAACNTATCCAATGCAGTNTGAATGACNCTTTCGGACTCATTATCAAGAGCAGATGTAGCCTCATCNAANATTAATATAGGCGCGTCTTTAAGCAANGCNCGAGCAATCGCAATACGCTGTCGCTGNCCTCCTGACAATTGCACTCCATCCTGCCCCACCTCTTGATCAAGCCCTNGNGGTTGTTCTTGNATAAANTCCCAGGCATTNGCCAACTTTGCNGCTTGAATCACCTGCTCNCGGGTAGTCGTTGCCAATGAACCATAAGCGATATTGGCCTCTATGGTATCGTTAAATAACACCACCTTTTGACTAACAATTGCAATTTGTGCTCTTAATGCAGCGAGTGTGTATTCAGGCAAAGGTACCCCGTCCAATCGAACTTCACCGCTAATGGGGTCGTAGAAACGCGGAATCAAATCTATCAAGGTAGATTTCCCACTCCCTGTTTTACCCACAATGGCCACCGTTTTACCCGGCTCGACGGCAAAGCTAATCCCTTTTAAAACAGGTTTATTCATTTCATAATGAAATTCAACATTATCAAACTCCACCAGCCCTTTTGCTCGATCGACTTCATAGCTACCCCTATCAATTTCGGGCTCTACATCTAGCAGTTGAAATGCACTACGGGCACCGGCAATACCGCGCTGTATTACCGCATTCACTTGAGTCAGTTGTCGGGCGGGCTTAGTTAACAGTGCTGCCGCTGTCAAATAAGCTAAAAATTCTCCAGTGGTAGTATCCCCGAACACCTCAGGCAATAAAGCAACCCAAATGAGAATCGAAAGCTGTGCTCCCACCAATAATTGCACCACGGGTGTGGTCAACGAAGTTGTCACAACCAGCTTCAAGCTTTGCCGCAAATTGTCTCGACTGGCCTCTATAAAACGCTTTTGTTCGTAGNCCTCACCCCCAAACGCCTTAACGGTTTGATAACCGCTGACGGTTTCTGACGCCACATGATTCACATCCCCCATGGACGATTGTATCCGACGACTAATGAGACCCAAACGCTTGCTGGCAATACTCACTACCCAACCCACAATCGGTGCCGCCATAAAAAATAATAAGGACAATTTCCAATTCGAATACAACATGTAGGCCAATAAGATCATCACCGTCAGGCCCTCTTGAATAATAATCTTAAAGGCATCGGCGGAAGCGGCAGCCACCTGTTCAATATCGTAAGTGAATTTTGAAAGAATATGACCGGTGGTATTGGTATTATAAAAGGTGCTTTTCAGCCGCAACATATGTCTGAAAAGTTCTGTTCTTAAATCATGGACCACCTGACGAGCCACATAGGCAACCCCATAACTCCCGAAAAAAGTGCCAACCCCCCTAAACAAAAAAATAATAATAATACCGCCCGCCAACATCCCACCTTGACCTAGCGCCTTATTCTCCAGGGTAGTCACAATGAGATTCATCATTTCTGCCCAGGCCCACTGGGTACCGGCATACACCCCGAAACCCAAAACGCCCACCAGAAAAGCACCCCAATAGCGACGGCTATAACCCATCAAACGTTTGTAGATTTCCCACCCTGACACCTCAGGTACTGTAGAGTCCAGTCGACTCAATGCTTAATCCTCATTTATAATAATTGACATGATATACATACTTGCATTGGCGTTAGCACAATCTAATTAATACAATCTAATTAATACAATCTAATTAATACAATCTAATTAATACAATCTAATTCGCTTCTACAGGTCGCTTAGTGGTAATACTGAGATGGACAAACCCCATCTGTCCCGCCGCATCCATAGCCGTGACCACTGCTTGATGAGGTGCCATGGCATCAGCGGTAATCATCATTGGTCTCAGTGTACTGTCAGCAGACTGGGCCACTTTAGTTATCGCATGCATCAGCGTCTTGATCTCTTTGTTTATGACGGTTTTACCATTCACCGCGTAATCACCATTAACACTAATAGTAATTTCAATCATATCAGATAGGTTTGCCGGTGCTTCACCGTCGGCTTGCGGTAGCTCAAGGGTGAGTCGTGTCTCTTTCGTAAAAGTGGTAGATACCATAAAAAAAATCAATAACAAAAATACCACATCTATCAAGGGCGTAAGATTAACATCCACCGCTTCTCTCTTATGCTTGAGGAATTTCACTTGCTAAAGTTCTCCCCCACATCGGCCTCACGCTCACCGTGAATAACGTCCACCAATTTAATCGCTTCCTGTTCCATAAAAACCGAGATTTCCTCAATTCGGCGAGTGAGAAAACGATGAAAAAACAGGCTCGGAATAGCTACACATAATCCGGCTGCTGTGGTCAACAACGCCTCAGAAATTCCAC
>JAESQG010000368.1 GCA_016765265.1 Pseudomonadales bacterium
CGTCACCGGTGACGGCGGCGGTGACGGTGGCCCGGACGAAGTTGTTCTTGGCCCTGACCGGCAACAGTGACGTCGCCGTCGATACCGTCACCGTCACCGGTGACAATGACGGTAACGGTGACGGTGGCCGTCAGCAATTCATCGCCGCGACGATGGCGGCCGTCACGCCACCGTCGTGAACAAGCCTCTACGCAACTAGCTGGGTTCGTGAGTTTTGATACTTGCGCTTTTCATCCGACCCCCGATTCCATGATGTACGTGATTTACACTTCTGGCTCCACAGGACAGCCAAAAGGAGCGGGAGTATATCATCGGGGTGTCAGCAATTTGTTGGGTTGGTATAAGGATGAATTGCAGATCACCGAGAAAGACGCCTGTTTATTAGTAAGCTCAGTGGGGTTTGATCTAGCCCAGAAAAATCCTTGGGTGGCCTTTTGTGCAGGAGCTAAATTAGTCATTCCAGTTATGGATCAATATGACCCCGAGGCGATTGCTAGGAGTTTAGTGGAAGAATCTATCACGTGGTTGAACTGCGCTCCCAGTGCTTTTTATCCCCTCGTCGAGGCCGGGGATTTGGATGGTTATCCATTCAAGTCATTAAGACATGTGGTGCTAGGAGGGGAGTCTATTCGGTTGGAAACATTGAACCAGTGGTTGTGGACCGATCATGGGCAAGTAAGCTTAATGAATAGCTATGGACCCACGGAGTGTACTGATGTAGTAGCAGCCTATTCTTATTCAACAGAGCAAAAATGGTCGAGCCTGCCTATAGGCAAAGCCATCCCGGGTGTTGATTTGTATATAATCAATGAACGACATCTGCAACTCGCCCCCGGTTTCATCGGCGAACTGTGTATTGCCGGTGTTGCTGTTGGAGCAGGTTATCTTGATAAACTTGAATTGACTGAAGCGGCTTTTATTCAAAACCCCTTTGGCAAAGGGTTACTGTATAAAACCGGTGATCTGGTACGACTGCTTCGTGGTACAGACGGGTTGATTGAATATATTGGTCGCAAAGATTTCCAAGTGAAGGTGAGGGGTCTTCGAATCGAATTGGGCGAAATTGAATTTACCCTTCGCCAGCAAGAAGGGGTGTTAGATGCATTAGTCATGGTTAAGGAGGATCAGATCATTGCTTATGCCCTGTCAGCGGGACCGGATAAACCAATTGATAATGCGATGATAAAGCAAGGACTGCGATTGTCCTTACCAGAGTATATGGTGCCTCATCTTTTTGTGATAGTGGACAAATGGCCGTTAACACCGAATGGGAAAATTGATCGTAAAGCACTTCCAGATCCTGTGGGCCAAAGCCCGCAAGAGTTTATCGCTCCAGCGTCGGATTCAGAAATTCGATTAGCGAATATCTGGTGTGATGTGCTTAATATAGAAAAGGTAGGAATTTTAGATAGCTTTTTTGATTTGGGAGGTCACTCTTTGTTAGCAGCAAGAGTTATTTCTAAGTTGCGTAAGGAGTTCAAAGTAGAGGTCTCTCTACGGGTTATTTTCGAAATGAGCACGGTAAGCGAAATTGCTGAATATATCGATCGTTTAAATTGGGCAATGCAATCACAAAATCACGGTGAGTCTCTTGGTCAAAATCAGGGAGAATCTGGTGATGGTGTGGAAGAAGGGTTCCTGTAGGGCAATGAGCAATACTCAACAATATAATGATTAAACCTTGGATTACAAAAAGTTCAGATTTCGTGGTGTCACTGNTTACGTCGGAACACGCATTAAGAAATATTCTTATCCTGACTTTTGTACTGTGCCTTCCCGGTTTATTTATGGATATTCACAGTGACGATTATTGGCATTNTGCGTTTATCAACAACGCTTTGCCCATAAAAGAAATAAATGATATTTCCTTATTTAAATTATTTTCCTTTATAGATGGCGATCCCGAACGTTTGGTTCAGTTAATCGATCTCGGTTTCACCCCTTGGTGGACTTATGAAGGCTACAAAATCATGTTCTGGCGCCCGCTCAGTGAGCTCACTCATTGGCTAGATTATACCTTGTGGCCTTCTCACGGTGGTGTGATGCACTTTCAAAGCATATTGTGGTATCTCGCATTGCTGGTCATGCTATACAAATTATTTGACCGTATACAAGTAGGCAAAGTGGCTATGGGAATGGCAGTTCTTTTCTACGCNTTAGATGCCAGNCATGCTGTAAATATAACTTGGATTGCAGGTCGTAATGCCTTATTAGCCACTTTTTTTGGAGTGTCCGTGCTCTATTTTCATATTCGAGCACGGCAAGATAAATGGACTATCGGTTATGTCTTGGCATTGATTTGTCTTGTACTAGGATTGTTATCTGCAGAGTATCATATGGCGGTAGGAGCTTATCTTTTTGCTTATGCAGTAATTTTGGATAAGAAGGGGTCGGTAAAAGGTTTTATATCATTATTACCCTATTTGATAGTGGTGGGTTCTTGGTGGGTTTTCTATAAAAACGCAGGGTTTGGGGCTGAGGGAACAAATGGATTTTACCTTGATCCAGTGGAAGATCCCATAGTGTATTTAACAGCGATGTCTCATCGAATGATTGCCTTGCTGGGTAGTCAATGGGGCTTTGTACCGGCTGATTTATACCGAGGTGGTTTGCGCCCATACGTGTTTGGGATTGGCGTGATGATACTGTTTGCAGTGCTATACCTTCTGACTCCAGTGTATAAAGACAAAGTAGTGCGATTTTGGGGGCTAGGGTTGTTGATTAGTGCTTTGCCAGCGTGTGCTCCTGCGCCCAGTGACCGTTTTTTATTGTATATAGGCGTGGGAGCGTGTGGTATTTTGGGCACGTTTTTTCAGTATTGGTTTGATAAAAAGGCGAGGGGAGAACTTGTAGGTAAGGGCCGATCTATCGTGGGGGGGCTAATGGTCGCTTTGCACCTTGTGATACCAGGATTACTTTTTCCTGTAGTGGTCTACTCAACTCAGATTTCCGGTGATTCCCTGCGTGCTAGTGCTGCGACTATTTCCACGCAATACAACATTAAAGATAAAAATCTTGTGCTATTCAATTCCCCAGCCTGGCTGACCACGTATCTTTATACCTTTTGGTATTATGATAAAGATCCATTACCTAATAAAATATGGGGGCTAACGACCGCAAATACTGTGAATCGGGAGAATCAAGGTTTCCTGAAACCGTTAAATGAACACGAGGTTGAAGTTACGTTGAAAGACGGATTTATGACGGGTTTCGATAAAATTTATAGAGATTATGAAGCTCACACACTTAAAGTGAATGATATAGTCGAGTTGGGCGGTATGAGTATTCGTATTGTGGCATTGACGGAAGATCTTCGTCCAAAAACGGTAGTTTTTAACTTTGAATTACCACTCAGCCATCCTGATTTGATTTGGTTGATTTATAATGATGATCGACAATATGTTGAGTTGCAAATGCCGGGCTATGGGGAAACGATTGAATTAAAGTAAAAGAGGTTTAAATATCTAACCTAAAAAATCGAATCAAAAACAAAGCTATAAACATTTATGGAATTTAAACCAGGGATGACATTTTGAAGAACACCCACACTATTGTTGCCTAACTTAATATGTTGAATTTCAAATTTAAGGGCTGTATTCTCCTTGAACTCATGCCGTAAGCCGAGAATAAAGGATTTTTCGGTTTGTGTTTGCATTAGAATAAATGCGTCTATTGCGNTGGCAAAAATAGGGGTTTGTACCTTTAATGCCTCNAGGCCATCATATTTTTCNTCTAATGTGAGGCTAGAATAAGTTAAATGGGGCATCCAGNTNCCAAANTNATANCCTAGCATNGCNTACCAGCCAGTGGTATCAGCGATAATACTATTTGTTTCTTTCCAAGTATATTCCCCCATGATAACGACGTTCTTATGTTCTGAAGAGAAGCCAATACCTGAAAATATTCCACGTCTATCGATTATTCCTAGATCGTCATCCACTGAGGAAAATGCTTGTAACGCCGCCTCAAATTGAGTGGCGTTGATAATGTCGAAGTCGCCTTGGACGCGGCCCGCGCGTAAGTTAATAGAACCCTTGGACATGGTAAAATTGATTCCGATAACTTTCGATATTATAATGTCAACTTCACTATTATTGACGGTCAGTGTTGGAGCGCCCGAGCCAAAAATTCCTTGAATAGCTAATGACCAGCGTCCTAACTGCTGGCGCTTTATTAAATCTAATCCCTCAAATTCAGTAAACCCAGTTTGTATATAAACATCAATAGGGGCGATGACCCAGGGGTAGGTGTAACCCGTGTCGATATAATCAGAAATCATAAAAAAGGGAATGCGTAACTTACCGATGCGTAAATCATAGTATTCGTTTATTGNAAAATTGAGAAAGGCTAATCCTACCTTAGGTTCATACTTGTCAATGCCATGTGCTGAAAGCTGTAAAGTAAAGCTAGTATCATCCTTAACGGGGGCGGTAAACTGAATGGCAGCGTGGGTGAGAGTATCGAATCTAATATCGTGATCGGCTAACAAGAAGGTGGCATTTTTCGACCGAGTNGTGGCGACTCCAGCGGAGATATAACCACTGATAACGAAATCCTCCACTACCGCTAAAGAGNTTGGGCTTACTGATGTCATCAGCATTGCCANCAAACTCCATGTTNTCTTGTTTTGTCGCACGNTTNGATANTCCTTTTAGTTGTAGACGGNTTCAGCTTCGTCAATTAGAACAAAAATCACTTTAACTCCGTCATTAACTTTCTNTAAATCGATGTAACCAATGGCTTGTGGATCTTCTTTNACTGCNTTCAACATNGCATCTGNAGAACGTANNACTTCCGGTGCNGTCCCTCTGCCAGAAAATTGTATTTTTGCCCAATAAGAGGATAACGTTCTGCCGGTTTTTCCTACCACTTCAGTATAAAATTTCTTTGACACAGGGTTTTTTCGATGTAAGTTTAGCGGGCGAACTTTATTGCCTTGNGGATAGGCTTTGACTTGTTTAAGAAATAACATGCTGATCTGCTTCTTGCTTAAATGGTTTACTGGATTGGTAGGATTAACAATCACAGCAATGTCTGCTGGTAACTCCGAGGATAGGGCGGAGTTAAGCAAGAAAGAGAAGATCAATAATGTCGTTTTAGTCGTCCTTTTCAATTCTAAANTTCCTAAACAATTAAGAAAATAAACAAATAAACAAATAANCAATTAAACAATTAAACAATTAAACAATTAAATCATGGCTGTATTNAGTCTTATGTTGATTGCTGTGTTCGTGTATCCATCCTTAGTATCTTGGCCTCGAAAATATCGGCAGCCACAGGTTTTGAATAATAAAATCCTTGGAAAAAATCAGCGTNCAGACTTCTCAGTATTTCAGCTTGTGCTTTGGTTTCGACACCTTCAGCTATAATCTTTAGGCTTAAACAGTGCCCAAGGCCAATAATAGATTCGACAATTTTACCGTCCTCTTCGTGGGACATCATTTCAGTTATGAAAGAACGGTCAATTTTAAGTGTATTGACGGGGAAGCGTTTAAGATAGCTTAAAGACGAATATCCTGTTCCAAAGTCATCGATGGCCAATTCAATACCTAAATCTCTGATCTCTTGCATGATAGAAATCGCCTGTTCCAGATCATCTATGATACTACTTTCCGTAATTTCTAGTTCGAGGTGACTTGGATCTAAATCGGTTTCTTCGAGAACTCGTTTGATGGTTGAAATCAAATTCACTTGTTTAAATTGCTTCGCTGAAAGATTAACGGCAACACGCCCCGTGGTTAAACCAGCACTGACCCAGGCCTTTTGTTGAAGGCAGGCTTCACGCAACACATATTCTCCTAAAGGAATTATCAAGGAGGTCGCTTCAGCAAAAGGAATAAAATCATTGGGTGCCACTAAGCCTCTGTCCGGACTGAGCCAGCGAACTAAAGCTTCGGAACCGATACACTGCTCTGTGTTGGCATCTACTTTAGGTTGGTAGTAGACAATCAACTCGTGCTTTTCAATGGCTTTACGAAG
>JAESQG010000369.1 GCA_016765265.1 Pseudomonadales bacterium
GCTGCTAACAATACAGATAAAGAGGATGCTCATTGGAAACGCATAGCAAAACACGCAATGTCAATATCAAGCCAGGTTGACACGGCTGGAAGGCAAGTGGATTCGGTTGAATATCACCTCAGCGCTATTAAGAATCAATTAGCCCTGATAAAAACAGTCAAAGGCAATAACGAATCGATTACATATGAAATGTATTTTATTCTGCTCAGGGTGATCTATACGTCGTCTACAAAAAAGACCCCCACACTTAAGGAGACTCTGGATCCAAGCGAAATAAGCAGGACTCCTTCTATTTCGGTCAAATTAGCCAGTTACACAAAAGATGGAGAAACCATAGGCAAGGTGTTTCTGAAAATTAAAAAAGCATACCGATATGAGAACAACCAGAAGAGTAGGCTTAAACTCGATAAAAAGAGCACCACCCGTAAATTTCTGATTAAGGAGAGTTAGACAATAACCAACAATCACACCATGGCTGCTAAACAGTTCACTTCAGAAGAATGGAAGAAGATCAACAAAGCGCTTGACAACGATCCCAAAAAATATGGGTTACCCGAGCGTGTCTACGGCTCGGCAGTTATCGGCTCATTTAATATCCGGAAACTCGGTAATGCCAGGAGTCGAAGTCCTGAGACCTGGGCATTTTTGGCGCATATCATCAAGCAGTATGATTTAATAGCGCTTCAAGAGGTTATGGACGATCTGTCCGGCTTGAATAGAATTATGGAATTATTGGGGTCTGATTATGGTATGATTGTATCAGATAGAACCGGAGCATTCCCTGGAGATTCCGGATTGGCAGAAAGACTCGCTTTTGTTTTCCGTTGGTCCGTGGTAAGGAGAGGCGAAGTAGTTTCTGATATCACCTATGACCGCAGCAAAGTTTTAGAAATACTTGCAAAAAACCTGGAGGACAAAGATGGGGAAAAGGGGATTTATTCTGTGATGAAACCCCTGGCAGATTATTATAGTAAGATGCAAGAGTATAAGGCAGGAACAAGGTCCCGAAAACCGAGCAAACCAAGAAAGTTAAAAATGCCTGTGTTCTTGTCATTTATTCGACAACCCTTTTGCGTGAGCTTTAAAATAGTTGGTTTCCCTGGCACTAAACCATACCGGTTCATGGCAATTAATGCGCATTTAATGTATGGTCAAATGCAGGACCGTCGAAAGGAATTTGATGCACTTATGGAGTGGATTATCGAAAGGGTCAAACAAAACGATAAGACATACTATCCAAACTTTATTTTGCTCGGTGACCTCAACCTGGATTTTAACACCCCTAAAACGGACATAAAGAGGATTGAAGAGCACCTGAAAACTTTTGATAATAATGCAGGAGAAGCGGTGCACGTGAACTTCCCTTTCCTGAACCCATACCCCATCCCTGCNGGAAACACCAGGCCTTTTAAGACCAACGCTCGGTTAAATCAAACTTTTGATCAGATCGGACTATTCTTTAGAGAGCANGGATTACCTACNCATGTCGATAATTACAATATGGGAGTGAACCCAATGGGCCCTGATTATGGNGTNTTNAATTTTGTTAAGNTNTTTCAGGANGCNNTGNATGTAAANGCNGCNNACAAAAAGAAATTTTACNCACGCTTTGNNCATAAGGTGAGCGATCATATGCCCTTGTGGTTACGGTTGCCATTGCCAAATAAATAGTGAAAGATGAATGAATTCCGAAACTTGGTCTTTGAGGGTGGTGGTGTTAAAGGCATCGCCTACGGAGGAGCTTTAGAAGAGCTCAATGGCCTGCATGTTTTACCCAGGATAAAAAGAGTAGCGGGCACTTCTGCCGGGGCCATTAACGCTTTGCTCCTGGCTTTGGGATATGAAGTGACAGAGGTATCAGACCTGGTAGCCAAAACTAACTTTAAAGAATTTGAAGACACTCCGTACCCCAAATGGTGGATGCTCTACAGGTGGGTAATATCCATAAAAAAGCTGATGAGAGAATACGGATGGCATACCGGGGATATATTTACAGAATGGCTCAGCGATAAAATAAAGCAAAAGGTCATTAACGCAGACATCACATTTGCTCGATTTAAGGAGTTAGTAGATGCAGATAGGGAAACGGAAGATCCCATTGGGCTCAAAGAACTCTTTGTAGTCGGTACAAACTTATCCCAAAAAGCAGTTATCATCTACTCACATGAACACACTCCGGATGCCAAAATAAAGGATGCCGTTCGCACCTCAATGAGTATTCCCTTGTTTTTCAAGGCCCAATTCAATGCGGACGGGGATGTGTTAGTTGATGGAGGCGTTACGTACAACTATGCAGTAAATATCTTCGACAACCAAAAGTACCTGGAGAAAGCAGAGAACGGAGAAGATTTTAAATATGACGAGACTCCTGGGTTCAAATTCAATCACGAAACGCTTGGATTCAGATTGGACAGTACCAAAACCATAGAGTACATTAAAAACAAGAACGGTATTCCACCTGCTCCAATAAAAAACTTCAAAAGTTATGCTGCTGAAATCCTTGATTACATGATGGAAAGCGCCAACAGGCGCCACCTCCACAGTAACGACTGGAATCGCACCATCTTCATAGACACGCTCGACGTAGGAACAACAGATTTTGATATACCCCAAACCAAGATCGACGAGCTCATGGAGTCGGGAAGAAAGGGAGTAAAGGATCATTTTCAGTGGAGAAACGGCTCAAAAGGAACAGATAAGCCGGTCTAGTTGTATTGGTCCCTTCGGGTCCTATGACCCCGAACAGATAATAGGCACTTCCAGATTGAATGGACCCTTATAGCCAAGATAGGTGTCCGATTAGGGCACCAATGTCGTAAAGGCCGTAAACGATTTAAAACCCATATTATGGCTGATATACCCACAAGAGAAGAACTATCGCTCATGCTGATGAAAGAGCGGCAGGAATTATTAGGTGAGATTCGGACCCTGATTTCTGAAAGTCCTACTGAAGGGAAGCGATGGCTGAAAAATAAGGACATGATGAAGTTGCTCAGCTTATCCTATACGGGTTTGCAGAATCTGAGAATCAAGGGATTTCCATATTCAAAGATTGGTGGAACCATCTTCTATGACTATAACGATGTTCTTGTTATGATGAAAAAGAATAGGGTGGAGTGGCCCCTTTGAGGCATCCCGCCATCAAAGTGTGTACCCGCCTAGGGGTTTTACCTGATATAACTCAATGAAATTATAAGGGAGGTTTAAATATGGTTTAAATCTCAATACTTCAAAGCTCCAGGCCTTTGATTTATCCCTTTTCTAATTGGAGATATTCTATTCGATCAATTATTTTGATCACGCCTTCTAAATTAAATTTAGCTGCCTCTTCCTCTGTA
>JAESQG010000370.1 GCA_016765265.1 Pseudomonadales bacterium
CATGCGTTACTGTTCCACAGCGCCCTTTCTTTAATGGCAGGCCTGGTTGCGTGCGATCTAGCGCCTGGATCGATGTCTTCTCATCGACACAAAAGACAACCGCGTTTTCAGGTGGGTTTAAATACAAACCGACAACGTCACACAGCTTCTCTTCAAAATGGGGATCATTGCTGACTTTAAAAGTCTTTTCCAGATGCGGTTTTAAGCCAACAGACTGCCAAACTCGATTAACAAAACTGTGCGTTGTATTCAAGGCTTCAGCCATTGTTCGTGTGGACCAATGCGTTGCATTGTCCGGCTTCTCCTGCGTTGTTTTTTTGATAATTCTTTGTCTAAGTCTGGCCTGCTTTGCTGTGTCTTTCCCGCCATGATTTGCTCCCCTTGGTTTATCTTTGCTGATTGACTCAATACCGCCTTCGGCAAACCTGTTTCTCCATTTGCTTACTTTGTTGGGCGGGATATTCATCTTTTGTGCAATAGCCTTGTTCTCCAGGCCCTGTGCTGCCAGCAGGAGTATCTTAGAGCGCTCAAAAAATCTGATGCAGACCGCTTTGCTTCTTGTATTTTTCTCCAGTATTTTCCTATCTGAAGCTGATAGTGTGATCTTTGTTGCGACTCTCATAATGTAATAACTTTGCTATTTGGGAACAGAAAAAGGATAGCACAAAAACGCCATTTAATATCGCATTAATATAGGACACTACACTAGCAGCCCTGTCTTTTGGCGCAAATGTAATGGCAAAGGAAGATTTTAATGATTGCAGAACGAATACAGGCGACTATTGTGAGCGGTCAGGATCCTGCGCTATTCAGGGTGCAGCTTGGTATCAATACGTGACTATCGATAAAAGCGAAAAATTCGACACCCAAGGGTGGCTGGGGTTATGTGATATGGTGCATGTGGCCTTAGTGCAAGCCTCATGCACGCCATTGTATACTCAAGAAGAAATTACGGCTTATTTGAGTAGTACCTCTTCGGCTTATATTCCAAGTATATCTGGTCCCTTGGCTTGCGGTGGGGATGGGGGTGGTACCGATGATCCAAACGCCGAAATTTGTAATGACGGCATTGATAACGATGGCGATGGCAGAACAGATTGTGCAGATAAAAGGGATTGCCGAACAGATTCGTATTGTCGTTAAGAGCTTGTAACTAGATACGAAAAACTTGCCTTAATAAAACGGACCTACCGCACTTATCCGTTTTATTAAGGCGAGCATTACTTAATTTTATAGACTCATCTCATTACTAGCGCCCACTCGTTTATTGCTTCCCATCTGCAACCCATTTCTGGATTAAACTGAAATCCGCAGCACTGTAGCCAAACCCTGTCATCGATAAACTACAGCTACCATAATTGGTACTAGAAGTCACACAACTAAAATTCTTAAAGTAATTTTCTACAACAGATTCCGTATGCGAAGAGTGGCAGCCGACACAGCCTTCATTTACCGCAGGCCCCGGCCTTATATTATCGGCATAGGTGACGTCTGTCTCAACGCCGAACAAGGTCACCTGAGCTGAAACCTCACTGTTCAAACCACTCCCTCGGGTAGCGACGGAATATTTGTAACGGGTATTAGTCATCAAACCTGTATCAATCCAGAGCTCAGGGTTACCGATAACCCCCACAATCGTTTCCTGTAATATATCATCTCGATAAACCAGAAAATCCCGCTCGCCGTCATTACTGTCCTGCCACTGTAGGGTCACCGTTTTCGCTCCAATGGAGACCGCAACAAGATTAGTCGGGGCAGTAGCATTAGTTTGTGTTTCGAGCATAGGCGTCAGGGATTCACCCCCTATTCCTATAGCAGCAACCTGATAGGTATAGCTGGTATTCGAGGACAGGCCAGAATCGGTAAAAGTGACAGCGCTAAAACAACTCACCCCACTAATCACAACCCCTCCTCGATATACTTTATAGCATCCATCTGTGCTGCCACTGGGAGGTGCCCAGGTAAGGTCAATACTGCTAGATGTCCTCGTCGCAACACTCAAGTTAACCGGAGCACCTGGCGTCGTTGTGATGGCAAGTGTATTTGAGTCGTTGGTGTAGCCATTAAAAGATACCACCACTTTTGCTGCATAATTAGTATTGATATCAAGAGACCCAATACTCGCGTTTGTCTGTGTGGTTGTCGCGACAGCTAGACTGGGGAATGTCGTGTCTGACTCTTTCTTGATAAACACATCGTAGCTTGTACTAGCCGAAGCCGAAGGGAAACCGGCAGGCATGCTCCAACTTAAATCAGCGCTATTCGGTAAAACCTGATTGGACACCAACTCAGGTTTTATCTCAGAAATAGTCACTTGAATCTGGCTTGCAGCGACGGAAACAGAACCGTTAAAATCCTCTACTTTATACTCAAAGATATCCTCTGCTCCTTTTAAAGCATCAAAGGAATAAACAACAACGCCCGTAGAACCGGCAACATTACCCACAGATTGATTTTCTGTTAATCCGTAAGGTTCCTCTAATTGATTTACGATAACAGTAATGTCACCATCCCCCACATTATCAAGCCTACTTGACACATCAATAATAATTTCATCATCACCTAACAGATAACCTACCTCTGTCAAATCAACGTTGAAATTAATCGCAACGGGTATTCTATCTGTGGGGACTTGTTGAGTAATCGAATTAGTAAAAATACCAGCATCATCACCTGTGGTTAATGTAATATCAAAAACACAGGGGAAGTAAACTTCGGAATCGAAAATCACTGCAGCAGCTACACTTTCATTAGTCTCTATCATGGGAGCCGTTAAGCAATCACCATCGGACAAAGTACTGTTGGGAATAATCGTCCAAAGAAAGGTGTCTGAGAACCTACTCTCACTGGCGTCTAAGGTAACGATATCTCCTATTTCGGTAGGACGACCATTAATCTCTGCATTAGCCCCAGGCTGACCAGGCACAGAACTAATTTGCTCACCTAAAGTGGCTAAATGTTGTTTCAGGAAATCCGCAGCAGAGGGTGTTTCACCTTTAAAATCCAGCCAAAACCTATCCATAGTTAATCGTGCTAATGGCATGATACCTAGCTCATAAACATAATTTTTAAGTAATGGTTTTTTATCCTCAGAAATAAAGTCAGAATAATTATCAAAATCCAGTTCAAGATCCGCATCTTCCGCATTAGTTGGAAACTGTGTATGGCACGCACGGCAATGTCTTGCGTAGACCTTATGATAAAGTTCTTCCTGCCCCACCCACCCNGTNTGAACACAAGCACTNTCAAAGGTCGCGCCCGGNAATACNGNATCATTCTCAANTCGATTCGAATCGCCATACATNCAATGTACCAATTCAATNCTCGCTCTATGTCGTTCNGGATCATCTAGATAAGTCGCCAAAGCCGCTTCGTTTAGCTTTTTGAACTGTGCCTCTTGCCCCTCTCTCGTTGAAACAGTGGCATTGCTTGCTAACACATTAGCCGAGTTATAAGACGGATCAATTTGTCCCTCACCTTCAGCACTGCTATAAAGGAATGAGTCTAGATCCCAAGGTAAAAAAGTAGAATCCAGATCAGCTTGACTGTAATCGGGTTCACCTAGTGCATTGACAAAGGTGTTGTCCACGGTGTCCGGATCTTGATAATGACAGGCCGTGCAAACACCTGGTATGGCTTTTTCTCCGCGCCCATCAAAATTCATTGTGTTTGTTCGAATATAACCACCGCTATTTTTTTCCGGGACATAGGAATAAAACTTCACAATTTTATTAGATCCATCACTTGCCTCAGTATCAGAACTGGCATCAGGATTGGCACTGTATTCCATTACCACCACAGCAAAATCACCGGTGTTTTTCACCGCAGACTCTAAATTTGGATAATTGATAACATAGCTATAGACATCACCATTATTTGCTACGCGGGCCCACATATCGCGACCAAACCCCAAATCAAAGTTGTTGACGTAAACAGCGTGAGCAATATCGGGGCCACTCAGTAATCCACCGTCAGCATCAGTAAAACCAGCGTAAACAAGCCAATCTCGCAAGTAGACAAAATCATCCTCTGGATCGATAAGCTTATAATAATTCCGTCCAGTTTGAACATTGTCCGCACCGATCTGCTGCTTTAGTTCTTCTACGAAAATCTCGTTAGTTAAGGGATGAACGCTGGAGTCAAAAAGCACCGCTTGTGAACTCTGAACTTCTACGATATCTTCCGCGGCAACCGATAACCCCAGTCGCAAAGCAGCATCACCGCTGATGGACAACGTAGTCAGCTTATCCGAGGAAATAAACTTAGCGTCATGGTAAGCATATACCTTGAATACTACCATCGTAGACGTCAAAACTAACCTAAGCTGAAGCTCGTAATACACACTATCTATATCTTGGATTTCAACACGCCGAAATCGCTCGGAAGTTTCAAAAAATTGATTTATATCGTCCACTTTAACCTGCGGTAAGAGATACTCTAATCGCGGATTGCTGACATTTTCTATATCACTCGTAGCAGTATAATTCGCAGGAAAACTTCCCCTTAATACAGTTCCATACTCGGGTATCTCAATGGAGTCATATTCACCCTCTCGGTTTCTCCAATGGGCAACAGCGGTTACCTCGACCTCAAACTCTTCCACAATTGTTCCAGTCACTTCACCATCATTGGGCGCCACTAATAAAGTGAGCCTTGCTACGGTAGCATCTGGATGAGCAAGGAAACGATCTAAATCATAGACGGGAACAATCTCCACTGTAATTTCATCTACTGCCTCAACACCATCGGCATCCACTACCGTGAGTCTAAAAATTAATTCTGTAATGCTGGTGACGAGAGGCGCTGTAAAGACACGGGTACTTTGGTTTCGCTCGATTAAATTCACCTCGAATCCACTGCTATCAATTTGGCTCCATGAAAATTGCAATAACGGATCATCAATACCATCGCTGTCCTTTCCTGATAACAATACTTCGGTGCCTGCGCGCACGGAATAATGCTGCTGTGAGCCCTCAGCGCTTACAGCAGTACTACCGATAACCAAAGCCGTAGCGGATGGGTTAATATCGGTTTGTGTACCGGTATCGGAAAGTTTTTCACAAGCGGATAATAAAAATATCACAGCGAATAAACTAAATTGTTTTATTGAAAAATGATGTCGATACTTCATAACTTAACCCCCAAAAACAGTTTTATCAAAGCTCGTAGCGCAGCCCGCCCGTCAACTGCGATTGATCATAAAAACGCAGCCCAATAAAAGTTTGATAGCTCACATAAACTTGCAACCCACCTGAGGCTGCTTCACGATTCCCGCTGATACTGGCTCCACGAATAATGGCAGACAATCCAATAGCGAGCACTTGATAACTGCTATCGGGAGCATCTGTCGGCAATACAAAGGCGGCAGCATCGATATCGGTCAGTGCTTCAGATGCATTAAAATAATAGGCTTTAATTTCACGAGATTCGTCCTCAAGCTGAATTCGGTATTGTAAATCCATATAGGGGACAACAACCCCAAAGGAGGGCGAAAGTACACACTGCAATCTGAGCCCCATTGAGGTTTCAACCGAATCCACTTCATGAGCCATCACTACAAAATTAAATCCATCATTTTGTAAATCGGTTTCTGTAAAACCATCCACTTCGACGCTACTAAAATCCAGCGACAAATACGGCTCTAATGTAACGGCATTTTTTTGTAGCAGTGCGTACTTAGGGAAAAAGGTATAGCCTGCGGTAATGGAACCACTCAGGGCGGTGGCCTCAGAATCACTAACAGAAACAGTATTAGTGCTAGCAACATCCGGATTCAGAGAGGGGTAACGAATACTGCGCTGTGTTTCGAAATCCATCATCTGATAAGCCATCGACATATTGAAATACCACTGATCCGATTGATATAGATAAAAAGGTTGAATGGAAATGCCGGTCATCTCAACAACACCATCAACGATACTACTACTGGAATCGAAATCGAGATCTTCTTGCTGGTAACCCAACATCACCCCCGCCACATGGTTGTTAGAAAAGCGATAGTCAAATCCACCATTGAGATTCACGCCATCGATATCGTAGGCATCTTCTAGTAAGCTGGGTTGTCTATCGCCGTAGAGATAACTGTAATTTAGAAAACTACCCCAGGGTGACCATTCATAAGTCGGCTTAGCATCATTAGGTTTAGCATCAACGTCACCGGCACTTCCCCCACTCATGCGATCAAGATATTGAGCAGCGATGAGGATACCCGCATTCTGCATAACCCTATCTTGGCTATCATTAAATGCGTGTTGGTTACCGCCATGTCGCAACGCTGAAATACGACTTGTTAACCCTGAAAGTTGTCCTCCCACAAAGTTATTCGACATATCCCCCTGAGTACTAAATTCCTCACCCGCAGTCCATCGTAGGGAAAAACCAAGCGATTCTAAATCTACGCCCAAACTAAAAAGTGTGGACCCACTATTAGTCAGTTCATTGGCGGTATGCACCAACTCACGCACGGTTTGCCAGGAGATGAAAACCTTACCGCCGCAGCTCGCACTAGGATTAGCTTGGCTATCGGTACACCCACTTACCAACAACTGGTCATAGGTCGCTTGGTTCGAGATCGCCGATAACTCTTCAAGGTCAGAACTAAAGTCGCCCGCCAAATCATCTAGCCCTGCATTAGCAAAAGATACAGACAGTAGAACAATAGCAGCAGCACCTAGACATCTCTGCCACGCGAATCTCAATAGGGCTAGCATCTCTGATTTAGGTGTCATTTTTATTCTATCAATCCTTATTCTATCGATCATACTGGGGCCCTTAATATTGTTATGCTCGTTTACTCGCAATAATGGGATTCGCAATAATCGGATTAAAGAACCAAATATTGTCGCACTTGTAGTTTACAAGGGATCTAGGAATATTTTCTATGTAACAATACCGAAGCATTTGTAGAACTTAACGTCTTTTGATAAAAACTCTGAAAACATTCAATGCCCTTAGCCGCATAATGGTCATAGTCGCATAAGCCCTTAGCCACATACACTAGACGCCTCGCGAAGGATGCAAAGGATAAACGCCACATTCTTCAAAGTCGAATCATTAAATTCATATCAATTTATATTTACACCACTTAACCACATCACCGGCTGATTCACGTGATCAGTACCCATTTATATTTCAAGGGTATATAGAGAAATACTAATCCTTTAGCTCAGCCTAAAACTGTAGCAACTCCATAGAACGGTATGGTCTAGATATGCTCCATACTTAGAACAGAACGGTAGGTAAATTGTCACTTTATTGATCAGGTGTTACCTATACTTAAGAGATGCCGCTAGCCCCAAAAATATCAACAGATTTCAACGAAGGTATTGACCGCAAAATCTTAAAAACGCTAAAAGCGCGTTTTATGCAGATCAATAACGGAAGATTGGAAAGAACGCGCAAAGGACTGTCAGGTCACCAACGCTCCTTTTTGACCTCTTTACCCATGCTATTACACGTCAACCACCCTTTGCTCCCGGGATATATTTCCACCAATACACCTTGCGGCCTTAGCCAATATGAGCCAGACAAGGACAGTATTCGCACCATAAAAAAAGCGGCCCGTAGCTTCGAATATAAGCCAACACGCAACACAGAACCCAGTATTTACAGCATATTTTTGATGGGAAGCACAGGGACTATCGCTCACTCTGGCTCCAGCGATATGGACATATGGATTGTCCACGACCCTAAACTAGACAAAAAACAATTAGCCGAATTACGCCAAAAGCTCAATGCTATTCAAGAGTGGGCAGACACCCTTAGTTTAGATGTCTTTTTCTTTTTGATGGACCACGAAAAATTTAGAGAAGGCGTTAGAAATGAGATTGGTGAAGAGGATTGTGGCAGTGCCCAGCATTACCTCTTATTGGACGAGTTTTATCGAACCGGGTTACTGCTCGCTGGACGCTACCCAATGTGGTGGTTGGTACCAAGCTATAACGAAGCCAACTATACCGAGATCACAAAGATACTTCTCGAGAAAAAGTTCATCCAAGAGGATGAAACAGTTGATTTCGGCGGTATCGCCCATATCCCCCCAGGCGAATTTATTGGGGCGGGTATGTGGCAGCTTTATAAAGGAATAGATTCTCCTTTCAAATCTGTA
>JAESQG010000371.1 GCA_016765265.1 Pseudomonadales bacterium
TTGTCCAATATGGACCCCATTATCTCTTCAGTATTGCTCATGGTCGCGGCTCTTCTCTAAGGGTTCTTAATTATGAAGGGTTTTTAATTATGTGTGCGATGATACACTTTAATTTGCTGACCTTGAAGGTAAATAGGGACTCCGGCAGGGATATAATTTTTGAACGCTAGGCGGAATCGGCTGCGTTAATAAACTGATGAGGTTTAGGCAATTTCAGCACTTTCTTCTTCTATGGATTTCGATAATTCTAGCCGTAATTTTTCCCGTTCAATTTCATTTTTTTCAATTTTTCTTTGTTCAGTTTCATTTTTTCCAAACCCTGTTACAGGGTGCCGTAATTCTGGCTTCTCATTTTTGTATAGCAGTACAGTGGTAGCGAACAAACCGATTAACGAAGTGATCGCAATTAGAAATGACATAATGGAAATCATTAGTACCGGAAAAGGCGCTTTTAAGTTCGGATCAGATTCGAGTGTCAGACCGAAAGGGGAAAACACATATCTAATATTCACCGTTGTCGCTAAGTGAGTAAACTGGTTCTCATAAACATTGATGCTTTTCTCGATGACGTCCCCCC
This sequence comes from Pseudomonadales bacterium, assembly GCA_016765265.1. Lineage (GTDB taxonomy): Bacteria > Pseudomonadota > Gammaproteobacteria > Pseudomonadales > DC-out160 > DC-out160. Next base: position 578 of record JAESQG010000371.1, read on the forward strand.
CCGCAGGGTGAACCGACTCGGTCATGGGATCGTAATAATAAAGACAGGCGATGTAAGCAATAATGGAAGAAACCAAAATTACGAGGAAAATTGCTTTTTTTCTCTTTAACTTTTCTGTTTTAGATACGTCTTCCATGACAACCTCACAGTCTCCTAAGGAGGAGCACGATCTTTCCCTATAATTACTTCTGTACTCCAATACTCAGTAGTTGCGACAATATTGTTTTCATACTCTAACAAGGTAACCATTATAGCCGGTATATTTCAGGAAGCCTCTTTAAATATAAAGCGAAGGACAAACAATCAGTTTGAGCTCTGTTGTTTTATTATGGTTAGGTCTGAAGCACAGAATGATGCTGATATGACATCCTCGCTAGGTCTTCTATGACCAAATGAAAAACCTTTTAACGCCGTAATAGTTCTATTAGATAAGTACCGTGGACCGAGTAGATCGGCACCGTGGACCAAGATAAACGCTTCGACAAAATTGATTCCATCTATAGCTGTGTAAGGATCAGAAGAGAAAAATCAGTAAATAGGCCTGACAGCGACGTGACTTCGGTGCAATTCCAGAGTGTGCGATAAGTTCTCGGTCAGCTGTTGATTTTGGTTGTTTTTATTTGCGATACTGTGGGCTGGGGTTTGAAAATAGACATAATTAACGAATTAACCCCGCTTCACACTTAACAGGAGGCGCCCTGGGAGTCAGTGGCGTAAGGACAATATGAAAGATGTAAAAGGGAAAGTAGCATTTATCACCGGTGGTGCAAGTGGCATGGGGCTTGGAATGGCACGTTCATTCGCAGCGGCTGGCATGAAAGTGATGATCGGCGACATTGAAGTCGAACCGGCAGAGAAGGCCGTTGACGAATTAAAAAGCAAGGGCCTGGATGTCGCCTGCGTACAGGTGGATGTCACTAGCATGGAATCCATGCAAGCCGCTGCCGACAAAACCATTGAAACTTTCGGAAAAGTGAATGTGCTCAGCAACAATGCGGGCATTGCAGTGGGTGGAAAGAGCGAAAACTGCAGCATGCGCAACTGGAACTGGGTGGTGGATGTTAATTTATGGGGCGTGGTTCATGGCTTGCAAGCTTTTGTACCATTGATACTCTCTCAAGACGAAAGCGGTCATGTTATCAGCACAGCATCGATGGCAGGTATGGTGGGTTTGCGGGGAGCCGGCCCTTACAATGCCACAAAATTTGCGGTGGCGGGCATGATGGAAACTTTCGCAGCGGACCACCGCAAACGTAATATTGGCGCCTCAGTACTGTGCCCTGGCATCGTTGCTACTAACATTGGCCATTCTGCGCGCAACCGAGGAGAAGAATATGGCGGTGCAGTAGAACCCAACGCAAAAGATCGTACGGCTGATATGCTGGCACAGGGTCTACACCCCGATATTGTTGGTGATCTGGTGCTGGAAGCAGTTCAAGAAGATCAGTTCTATATCTTCACTGACCCCAGTTTAAAACATTTGATTGAAACGCGATGCGAGCGAATTTCCGCCGCTTATGACTGGGCGGCAAGTTGTAAATCCTTAGCTGGTGCGAAGCAAGCAGGTGGGCTTCCCGGTTAGGCTTTCTAACACAACACGGTAACAATATACGGTAACAATATACGGTAACAATATACGGTAACAATATACGGTAACAATATACGGTAACAACATACGGGGCAGGCTCTTTCCTGTTTGAAGAGTCTTCCCCGTGAAACTAATCATGTCATGTTCACTATTACTGAGATTGGAATTAGCGTAAATCACTCGATACTGGCATTTTCAATGGTCGCAATTTTCTTTACAGCATCGCTTAAATTAGCATTATCAATATACCCAATTCCGCCTTTATTTTTTGAGACCCACTCAATAACTGCTTGATCATTCATTAGCTTCACTGGTCGAAGCATCCTCCCCGAAAATACTCTTGTTGCCCAAAATCGACTGTGTTGCGACATTGGTCTGCCGAGTACCCGCTGAAAAAACTGTTGCGTAATCTCTAAGGTGTCTGGCTGATAGGACAAAATGATCGGGCTGCTATCAGGGAAACGAAGTCGACGTACTTTATAAATACCTTTTATCTCGTCTGCTGAAAGAGAGACTAGCGGATTATCAATGTGTACAACGAGGGCAATATCTGCCACGGATATTAGCGGAGAAAACAGAGTGATAAATAATGTCAGTCTAAACCACTGATACATTGAATTCTCTATTAATAAATGAAATCTAAGGTCATGCTAATCACCGTTACTTCCTCATCGAAACCGGGCGTGGTGCCTACACTCAAGATTGCAGTACCATCCAATAACTCACCGTTTAACACTTGCGCTTTCATAGACATCGACTCACTAATATCATATCGACAACCTATTGTGAGAGAGTCTCCGGTATATTCTTCTGCTGCACTATCCGAATCAATAACACTCCCTCCAAATGTGATGAAGGATGTCCATGCGCTGACGATATAGTGCAGGGATAAGTGGTAACCACTGGTTACACCCAAATTTGTTATATCCAAGTTCCCGTATTCGGATGTTACTCCCCAACGTTCTTGAAGAAATTGAAAACCCACTGGAAACAATAGACTACCTGTAGTAACCCCATAGTTTAAAGCAGGAATATCTACAACCGTGGTTATATCTGCCGCCGACACATTAAGGGTCAGATCATCTGTTATATAACGCAGCCTCCCGCCGTACATGGACTTCGTGTTAAATAAGGTTGTCAGCCCCAATGTACTTAACTCATCCTTTGCTTGACCACCATAAATTTCAACTTCTACGAAGGAGTTATCGAAACTCTGCCTGAAGACAGTACTAAGGCCATTAAATCGATGTAGCCCCGCGGGCAAGCCATAAGACTCAGAGGGAGGGCGAACCCAATTATAGGTTTGAGTAATTAACAATGTTTCAGAAAAAAGAAAAAAGGGTAGACGCAACCTTCCTGCTCGTAGCGTTAGGTTATTTGACAACTGGTGTGAGACAAACAATCACTCCGCCTCAACGTCAAAACTGTTGTCTTTATCCCTAGCGACAAGCTGTGCAGAAAAACGTGTCTCGTTTGAGATCGAAGTGTCCAACTGTAACCCGAAGATAGTATCAGCTAGATAATTAGTTTTGTTTTCAATCTGATTATTACGTAACGATCCATTATCCTTATTGGCGTCAGTGACTCCGGTGGAAAAAAACCCTCCAATTTGAATCGGGTCGGCAATAGAGTATTGAACATAAGATGCAATATGCAAAATAAAAACAAACTTCACACAAGAACTGATCTTTAGGGATGCAGCTCGTAAAACTAAATGTTTCAAATCAAAATACTCGAATGACGGTTGCTAGAAGCCTAGCACTCAGTCGGTCAAATTCCAGTACTTATGGCAGTTTAATATTTGAATACATATGAATTATCGGATAACGAAACCTACTTAGATAATTCACCACTCCAGATGGCCCGTTTTGTTGACTCTCAATAGTCGATGTCATATTCACATCATCAGAAGACTAGACTTACATGCCAAATATAAAAGTGTCGAGTCCTATTTTAAGAATGGTATCGGTATTTAAATTCCGAATGAGGGACGAGTGGATTATCCATATGAACAACGACGGCAATATCTGCCACGGATAGCAGCGGAGAAAATAGAGTGCAGGGATAAGTAATGACGACTGCCATCACCGAAAATCTTCAAATCTTCTTGAAGAAATTGAAACCCCACCGAAGACAAGAACCAATTTTTATAGGCACAGTTCTTATAATAATAATCTCAAAATAACGGCTCGCTTTACCACAGTTGTAACTAGCCTAGCACTGAAGCGCGCAAAATCCGATACCTACGACAGTTCGTCATCTAGACTGGCATGAATTATCGGATGTGTTAAACCTATTTTTGGAAAATCACGACACCTAACTTGCTAGCATTGTTAATTCTTAGTAGTTGCAATTATTTTTACATCATCAGGTATCAGAACATCAACCCTAGTTTTAAAAGGTATGTCAGTATTTATCTTGGATTCATAGAACAGGAATGCGGGACACTCTAACCTAGTGTTAGTTAAACGTGTTGTTGAAGGAGTTTATTAAATCGAATGGTGCTAGGGCCGGAGTCACACTGATAGGTTAACTACATGTATTTATTAAACTTATAAAACTTACTTATAGTTCGATACCCCCTCAAATACCCCCAATTGATTTGCCCTACCTTTTTTTGATTTAGAAATCGATTTACGAATTCTTGAAATATTTATTTTTCGCTTTTTTATTACTGCTCCCACCAAAACTGCTGTTTTAACTGCGATATTTCCTTAAGACTATTTATTATGTTTTTTAAACAATCCTGCATAAGATTAAAATCTATGGCGGGAATTGGATTTCCGTTCCAAGTGGCAGAGAAAACGATAGGTTGGTGGGAAATGTTATGCACGACTTCAGACCGAGCTTTTGAATAAACAATACTCGCTAGACTTCCTTTTATGTGTATTCCGCTCGAACCACTCAGATTGTTTGTTATTGTCGTGAATATCTTTGACGCGATTTAATACCACCTGCGTTTCTCTAACCTCACCCCCTATTTCAGTTAAAGCAATCATGTAATCTTGAAAGTTGTTATTAAAGATTTTCGGCATAAAATCCAATAGACCAATCGGATTAATTTTGTCCCAGAATTCATAACCACTGTAATTTTCAAGAACCTCCGTAAATGCGACTGCCTTAGAAAAATAAGGAATTGCTTTTCGAGGTGGGTTAGTAAATTCAACTTCTTGATATTGTCGGACCCCCAAGGCCTCAATATAACAACAAGCCAAAGTGAGGGATTCTTCTTCAGATACATTTGAAATCTCAGTCAAAGTTTGTATTTTTTGATCTAAATGAGCAAAATACTTGTTGATTAATACAAGCCTACTTTGATCCACAAAAACCGAGCTATAGCTGCATAGGATCGATCCGAATAACAATCATACTCATGCCGCAACCGAAAATATGTCTTCCAATGCATCCCCTTAGGCCTACCACCTGTACTATTCAATATCCCCTGCTCCCAGCCAAGCCTATCTCGAATCTTATCAGCACGACGAGACGATCTATCACATACATTCTCTCGCTGGCTAGGATAAGCCAACTGATAGCAGTGCCGACAGGCATAAACCTTCCCACCAAACAACACAGCAACCCGCCTGCCACATCCCCGCGCAGGACACAAAAACCAAGGCCGCTGTCCGCCATAATTACACTCAGTCCAACTCAAATAAACTGGATAATTCAATGAGTCCCAATCCTCACCCTGCGATCGACTCCGATAATTCAGATCTACTTTGTCGCGTGAAACACTAATATTAATCGAACCGATTTTCTCCCCATTTCGCAACCAACTCCAACCGAAAGATTTTCCAGGCTTCAAGACCCCCGCTTTATTCAAACGCCGAATATCAAGAGCTAGATAATCCTCGGTTAAATCCTTCGCACCATAATACCAAGCCCGACCACTTCCCATACCCCCCATCATACACCTCGATTTTTTACCGAAATCATTAGTCAAATTT
>JAESQG010000372.1 GCA_016765265.1 Pseudomonadales bacterium
GCCCTTGTAGAAACGTTTTTCACTTTCAGCCCCGCAGCTACATCTGGATCAATCGGTGTTGCTCCAGATGGCAAGTCAAACATTTTTTAAACCTCCTCATCCCATAAGTCCCGTGGCAACTTACTTGTAAATTCATCGGTCAACCGCTTAACCTCTCTTTCAAAACTTTTTTTACTAAGCCCCTGAGCTTCAAGCCCCATATGAATTTGTGTCTCTTTCGTCAAATTAAAAGCCTTTTTCTTCGCCTTATTAACTACCATCGTTTCTACAGGCTCTTGTGGGCGGAACGCATAAATCAATTCACAATCCATCGCATTAGCAGCTCTTTTCAATTGTTGCAGTGTCACACGACCTTCAATCTCCATTTGCTCTATCTGAGAGATGCGCCCTTTTTTAACACCCATTCGCTCTCCTAGTTGGGCACCCGTCATACCTAAGGCATTACGCATGGTATAAACCCAACCCTTAATGGGCTGAATCAGCTTTATCGATAAGCCTTGATTGGCGAGCTCTCGCGTTTGCTCTAAAGCAACAGCTTTCAGATTACTCATCGTGTTATCCCTCCATTAATATCTATATAAATATAAACTAAAGATAATCTATAGTCCATATTTATATAGATATTAATTATTATATAAATATGGATATATAGACCTACTGATAATGACAATCTACGTCTACATACCATATTAATAAAATATATTGTTTATAATCAATCAATTATAACTAGTAAATTTTGAGGTGTATAACCCAGCATCTAGAAAAACCTACTAGGTATTTTAATTCGAGTATAAAAAAGTAGCACGGCCCTTAAATTCGGCTGGCTATCGCGTAGTGATGAGTAGTGATGAGTAGTGATGAGTAGTGATGAGTAGTGATGAGTAGTGATGAGTAGTTTAATAAGTGGATCTGTTGTGCAGCAGCATACTTTTGTGGATTTATTAATCTCATTTATTTTGTCAAATACTAGTTCACTTGCAAATTCAGCATCATCTTTTCTTATCCTGGAATAAAGAGTGTCGATACATAATCGACATTGAGGACAATTTATTAAACATTCAATGCAAGAGTTTAAAGTCCTTAGTTGAATTACAAATTTTGGAGTAGTCGTAAATGAAAAAAATAATATTGCCTTTGGCTTGCGTAATATCCCTGATGGAACCCGCCCTAGCAAAAGATTACCGTTTGGATATTGGTGCCATAGCAGCTAACGTCGAATCAGATTTTGGTTCTGTTGTGCTAGAAACTGACCTTAAAGTACTGGCAGCTAATATTTTCTTTACACCGATTAAAAGTGATAAAGGTCCATTAGCCGAAGCCGCCTATCTATCAAAAGCTTCAAACTGGTTACTCTCCACTGGCAAACTAGACGGTGATATCAATTCAGGTATCCCCTTCAATATGGATAGTGATATAACTACCATCGCCATGACCTATATCAACCCTGAATCTGGTTATATCTTTGGTTTGCTTCGTACTATGGCCGATACGACCATTGAGTCCCCAATTGGAAAGGTTTACCTTGAGACAGAAGATACTGGTGTCCGCTTCGGAAAATATTTAACCGATTCCTCCACCATGGTGCTGACTTACACTGTTATAGAAGAAACTGAGCAACGCTTTCCTGTCACCAGTTTCGCCACCGACTCCCTTCCCGATATAAAAGTTTATGACCTCCAATTTCGAAATCTTGTCACTACGGCAAGTGGCAGCCATTTCGCTGTGGAAGCAAATGCTATCTACCTTGACACTGCAGGTCCTGGCATACAGGCATTCGGTCTCGATCTAACCTTTTATCCAACGACTAAGTTGGGTATAAATCTTAGCTCATATTATATTGACGGCGCAAACAACTATTCTTCCACCGAATATGGTCTAGACCTCGAATACTTTATCACTTCAAGTACTGCCATATTCGGTGGTTTTTCTCGTGGGGAAGAAGACGAAATCGATAGTGATATCGTTATTTTTGGTATTTCTGCACGCCTCTAGAATAAAGCAGCCAAGCGAACTCATTAGCAGATGGTTAAAATCAAATAGAGGTTAATCCCCCTAGTCTTAAGTATCTAGTTCAGGTCGAAACTCACTTTAAGCTATTAAATAATACGGCCAAAACCAAAGGAAAACTCTATTATTGGCCGTATAATTTGATATTTGGCCGTATCTATCCTAAATTGATCATATTTAGATATAAATGGCCGTATAATTTGATATTTGGCCGTATCTATCCTAAATTGATCATATTTAGATATAAATGGCCGTAAAATGAAGAATGAAAGGCGTCAATTGGCCGTATTAAACTGCCTAGAATCCAGCTCTGTACCTCTCTCAGTACCAGATTTGATTAAAAAGCTCGGTAGCGACTACCCGGAAAGAACCGTGCGTCGCTGGCTAGCACATTTTGTATCCCAAGGGCTGGTAGAGAAAAAAGGCCAGAAACGCAGCACCCTTTATTGGCGATCATCTGAAGAAGCGACATCTTCAATTAACGAACAACAGCATCAGTTACAAACACTGCACAGTGCGTTTTTCTCCATAGAAGCCATCAATGCAATAGATAGAATAAGACAACCAATTTTCGAGCGGACACCTTCCAGCTATGATTTCAATTGGTTTGACGCATATACACCTAATGTAACCTATTACCTCACTCAATCTGAACGTTCTCAACTGGAACAAGCCGGCAAAAGAAACCTTGCACAAGAACCCGCAGGAACCTATGCAAGGAAAATTTCTAATCGTCTTTTGATCGACCTTTCCTACAACTCTTCACGCCTAGAAGGCAACACCTACTCTCTAATCGAAACGGAACAATTACTGTCAGACGGCTTAGGCGTCGAAGGCAAGCTCGATGTAGAGCGAGTCATGATCCTAAACCATAAAGAAGCCATTCGATATTTAATTGATAATGTCCACAAGTTAAAACCCGATCTTAATGAAGTATGCACCTTACATTACNTGTTATCTGATGCACTAGTACTTAACTCTGATTCAGGTAAAGTGCGTAATCAAGCCGTCAAAATTGGCGGCTCCACCTATATCCCATCAGCAGAACGATCCGCCCTCCAAGAACAACTTGAACAGATTTGTGAAAAAGCAGATCGTATTATTAACCCCTACGAGAAAAGTCTATTTTTATTAGTACACATCGCTTATTTACAAGCATTTATAGATGTAAACAAAAGGACTTCTCGCCTGAGCGCCAATATACCTTTAATGTCCAACAATCTAGTNCCACTNTCTTTCAATGATGTGGATAAAGAGGATTATAGTTCCTCTATGATTTCAGTCTATGAATTAAAAACGGCTAGGCCCATAGCAGAGCTATTTTGTTTTTCCTATTTAAGAACCTGTTTACAATATGACGCCACCGTGGAATCAATGGAGTTCGACGAGATTCGCGTGCGTTATCGCCAACAACGACGAGATTTAGTTCGCCATATCATTAGCACGAAAGTGGCGGGAGATAAGCTTACAACATACATCGCTAATTACAGCGAGCGGAACATCCCCGCTAATGATGTCGATGCTTTTCATAAATCGGTAGCTGATGAGTTGAAAGAAATTGGTCCCCACCGGATTGCCGGTATGGGTATTACTGTGACTGAATTAAGCGAATGGTTGATTCTACAGGGCGATCTTTTTTTCAAATAACTCGCCCTTTGGGCAGACCACCCANCAATTAAAAAACAAAATTGGAATCATCGATTACATGCTCCCCNCTCCAGCGATAGGCCANCANNTTCCCGTCTTTAGCCACNGAGTAGTCCACACAAGCNACGTTCTCCGCTAGTCGACTAGGCNNCCCNCGTAGCCAGTANTGNCCNAAAAANACAGGTGGCTCNTCNNGNGNATAGCCAACCANATNCTTTGCCTCAANAACAGNNTTNCCCACNTCATCGTCCAAGGGAGAGAATGACACNTCGTTCAGNGTAGANTCNNTATTGACCCACCATTTAGTCCGAATATTGTGCCGCTCATGGCCGTCTTTATCACGAAAAAAAAGATCACCAGGAAGCGCTAACTCGGCCCCTTTCAGAATCCTTTCGATAGCGTGATACTCGGGCGTATTTTCGGTGGATGCATCAACCAATAATTCGGGAGTTAGCGTATTATCCGGGTTTAAGTTTAAGGGCTTTAATAGATCCATTTTCTTCTGATCCCAACAGGCATGCACGATCCGTAAACCGGGCAATTCTAACCAGAGAGGGAGGGAGCGAAAGAATGCCAACACCTCGTCTAATTCTTCTCCTCTACTGGCCTGACAGTATTCTTGTAAAAAGACCAAATGCTGTTGAATATTTTTATTGTTCCTGGGGCGCAACCATTTTCCGGGATTTGAAGGGTGTTCGGTATGAAACGCAAGGGCGTTGAACTCATGATTTCCCATCACCGCAAGCGCAGAACCCTGATTAACCATGGCCATCACAATCTGCAGTACTTCTCGTTGTTTTGGCCCTCTATCGATAAAATCGCCGAGGAAGATAACTCGCTTTGTGGGGTGACAATAACCACTGATTGTGTGGCTGTACCNCAGCTTTTTTAACAGCGCCAGGAGCTCATCAGCATGACCGTGAATATCGCCGATNATATCGTATTGTTNTGTGGNCATTATATCTATCGCTCTNNTTAGCTAGAAAANANCGGNACAATTGTTAATATAGCAAATGAANGTCTTATACCTTTAGANAAGTTAAGTTCNTCTTACAAANTGTTTGCGGGTGTCTTGGTCTCTCCATTGTAACGATCGAAGATCATACCTTCCGAACAACTTGATACCTTGNGTTGGTGTTCAGTTNTNCTATTTCTCTATTAAAATACCTTCCCATTATAGAAGATTCGATAAGGACCATTTCCCCCGTACTATATCGTTAATATATTGGTCTATTCTAAAGTGATACACCTTCACCTAAGAATTTATCAATGGACACACGTTATTTCAACGGTGCCGGCTTAAACAGCTCGATCGCCTATTTTGGGTCCCTTTCCCCATACCTTTTTAAGGTCGGTTATATCCTTGAGAAACGAGTTTGGGGGCTTTATTGGTGAAGTTAAGCCTCAAGAGTCAGATACTCATTCCATTTATCGCACTTATTATCCTGACCTCCATTGCGCTCATTGGCAGTGTACTTTTCGCAATACACAACACTATAAATGAACAGGCGGAAGAAGCACTCTATACAGGGAAAAGGGTGTTTGAACGACTGATGTCCGAGAGAGGGAGTCATCTGGTGACATCCTCTGAAATACTGGTCAGCGATTTTGGCTTTAAAGCGGCCATAGCGTCCGCTGATGCCAACACGATTCTATCGGCGCTCAAAAATTACCAAAAACGTATCAACGTGGATGTAATGATGATACACCGACTGGATGGTAGGTTAATCTCAACCACTGGCACGGGTGACCAAACCACCTACGACTTAAAAAAAGACATCATTTTTTCAGTTAAAGAGAACGGTAGCACACTCACTACATTACTTATTAATAACTCCGCTTACCAGGTGGCTATTCTACCGGTGATGGCGCCCACAGCCATCGCCTGGGCAACCATAGGCGTATCGATCGATTACCTTTTTGCAAACGAATTAAAAACCCTGACAGATCTAGATATTTCATTTTCTGGTAGTGACGCCAACAACCGGGAACTGTTCCATATTTCCACTTTGGCGAGTATCGTTTCTATCGAAAAACAACAACCCGAATCAAAGATGTTGCAGGTGCAAACTGCAGAAAAAGAAGAGTACCTATCGCTGCCTATCGTTATCACAGCAAATAACGAACACACCATTCGTGCTTACGTATACTCTTCCTTGAGTGATGCCTACGCACAATACACTCCACTAAAATGGCAAATCCTGATTATTTCACTGTTTGCCCTCCTGTTTTCAATTATTGGGGCACTGCTTATTTCCAAAAACATTGCACGGCCTATTGTTTTTTTTGCCAAAGCGGCACGAAAAATCAGTGACGGTGATTACAATAAAGAAACCTCCAAAAGTGTTCAAAATAGTCAAGAAATGTTGGAACTGGAAGAAAGCTTTAAAAAAATGCAAACAGGCATTGCTGAAAGAGAGTTGAAAATACTTCACCAAGCCTATTATGATAATCTGACGGGTCTACCCAACCGAAGCC
>JAESQG010000373.1 GCA_016765265.1 Pseudomonadales bacterium
AGCCTGCTTACGATGTGTGGGAATTAAGCGGGTTTTAGTTCCTAGTCTCGATGGGGGGAAGCAATATCTTCAACTCTGATGGGGTACTCCCCTTTGATTCTGTCTTCAAAATAAAATTTGAGTGACCGAGTGATGTTGGGAAAAGCCAGTTCTCCCCAGGGGATATCTTCCTCTTTAAACAGGTTTACTTCCAGGCTCTCTTCACCTACTCCATATTCCCCATCCACAACGTGACCGCGAAAGAATATGTACACTTGGTTGATGTGTGGTAGGTTAAAAATCGTGTATAGACTGGCCAGTTCGATTTTGGCGAGCGCTTCTTCCCAGGTTTCTCTTATGGCGCCGTCTTGAGTAGATTCGCCATTTTCCATAAAGCCTGCGGGCAATGTCCATAACCCTTTTCTAGGCTCTATAGCTCGACGACACAGTAATACTTTGTCTTCGTGTATGGGTAAGGTTCCGCAGATAATATTGGGGTTTTGATAATGTATGATTTCACAGTCATCGCATACAAAGCGCGGTCGGTTGTCCCCGCTGGGTGTTCTGCGTACTATCTTGGGGCTGCCACAGTTGCTGCAATACTTCATCTACGTAACTCAAAATGAAAAGATTGGATGATCCAGTATAAACCGATTAGATGAGTTATGAATAGAGCCTATCTCAGATGGATAAAATAGGCTGAGCACGGTTATTCGTCGGGAGACTATCGGACAGGAAATTGAAGGATATCGGCTGGTTGTGCCTGTGATTCTTCCGCATGTTTCGTTCTGTTGTTATCGATGTCTTTGCTTACCGAAGTCAAGGTGCCTGCTTGGATGCTTTGCGCTTCGTTTAGTGCATCGCGAAGACGCCCAAAAGATTCATGCATCATTTCTGAAATTTTAATACAAGCTGCCATAGGAGTGCTGGACCTGCGGCGCTCCATGTCTATTCTGAATTGCAATCCGCGCAAGCGGCGGCGTAACTCAACTGGAGCATCTAAAATCAGTTGCTCACACATTTCTGCTCTCAGCGCTTCTAGGCGATCGGGGTCTTTTTCCGCGAGTCTTAGTAATTCGTCAAACTCTGGTAAAGCTGGCATTGTTATACCTCTATCTAAATCTAATAAAAATTTATCTGGGCCGTTGTGCCCCTAACAATAGGTAAAGGGGTTAGTGGGTAAATTGGTTTGAATTGCCCAGCGTAAATTTAGCTAAAATATGAAGAGCGGCGGCGGCAAAGAGGCCACAATAAACAAAAATGCTCTCCCAACTTGATTAACACAGGGTCTATACTATCGTCTAAACTAGGTGAAGTATAATCTTGACATTAGCTAAAAAATCGGCAGCCTCGGGAAAGATATACCGCAAGAATTTTCGAGATTGAGTTTTAAACTAAGGTATTTGTTGGCAAATCAACCCTTTATTTATGTATGCAGTTGTGCCAGCGTGTATAGCTGATTATAAATTAGTCTATTTAGACTTATTCGTTATAAAAACTAAGAATATGTGTTGTTTCTTGGGTTTTTGTCCGCATACACTCGAAAAAAACACCTCTCCTCAATGACTTGCATCTTGTTTCAAAGGTATCATAAGAAGACTAAGGCGTAATCGATACTACTTCTGGATTACGTATAAGTGTTACACTGAAAGGGTAGACAGCGTATTTAGGTGCTCAATGTTAGACGTCATTAAAGAAAGGCTTAAAGGCCATCAGCTACTCGAAGGCCTGAAGGCTGGTGATGATCAACTTCCCCAGGCAGCTGTGTTAGTCCCAATTACAAACGACAGTGAGGAGCCACAAGTGCTACTCACTTTGCGTTCGGCGGAGCTTTCCTCTCATGCTGGAGAGGTATCGTTTCCGGGTGGTAGGCAGGACGATACCGACACTAGTCTTGAGCATACGGCTTTGCGCGAAAGCTTTGAAGAGGTGGGGATTCCCAAGAATCAGATAAATGTTATCGGCCGATTATCTTCGCGAAAGTCTCGTTACGGGCTGAATGTAACTCCCTATGTTGGCATCTTACCCAAAGACCTAAAACTCAAAACCAATCCTGATGAGCTAAGTTGTGCGTTCACTGTCCCCTTGAGGTTTTTTGCTGAAACTACGCCTTCAGTCATTAAGACCGTCCCATTGAACGGCGTAAATTATAAAGTGCCTTCCTATCAGTATAATGAATTCACGATTTGGGGTTTGACCGCAGTGGTATTGGTGGAGCTAGTTAATCTAGTTTTTGACGCGGACATTTCATTGATTGAAAGTTGAAGTATTGAAGTATTGACCCTGCATTTCCCACATCTCCTTTATATTCCTATTTTTATACTTAAAGACGATGAGTATGTTGTAGAATTACTCTATTGACCGAAACACAAGCTAAATTGGGAGCTATTATGATATATCGATTGGGGGATCGCCGAGTTACCTTGCCCGGTGATGATTATTTTATTGCTGATAATGCAACCGTGATTGGCTCAGTAGTGTTGGAAAAAAACGCCAGCATTTGGTTTAACGTCGTTATACGTGGCGATACCGAAATCATTACTATCGGGGAAAATTCTAATATTCAAGATGGATGTGTTTTGCACTCGGACCCTGGCATAAGGTTAACCATTGGTAAAAATGTGACGGTGGGGCACAAGGTAATGTTGCATGGCTGTACCATTGGAGATAATTCTTTAGTGGGCATAAATTCAGTTATTTTGAACAATGCCGTCATTGGGAAAAATTGTATCATAGGCGCAAATGCATTGATCACAGAGGGTAAAGTTATTCCTGATAATTCGATGGTGATGGGGTCTCCGGGTAAAGTAGTCAAAGAACTGGGTGAGCGGCAAGCAATAGCAATACAGATGAGTGCCATGCATTATGTTGAAAATGGCAAGCGATTCAAGAAAGAATTCCTCCTTGATGAACGATAATTTCTTTACACGATAAATGTTTTAAGCGGCAAATGTTTTAAATATTAAATGCTTTAAACGATAGAAGAAGAAAACGATAGAAGAAGAAAATGATTGAGTCTGAAAATAAGTTTGATCGAGATGTTAAAATAGGCACCCCGCTCTCATTATCTGCGGTGAAAGTATTGCTGTGTGGTTCCGGTGAGCTGGGAAAAGAAGTGGCCATAGAGCTGCAGCGACTGGGGGTTGAAGTGATTGCAGTGGATCGCTATGAGAATGCTCCTGCAATGCAAGTGGCTCATCGATCTTATGTTATCTCAATGTTGGACGGTGTTGCGTTGAGAGAGATTATTGAAAAGGAAAAGCCTACTTATATCGTTCCAGAGGTTGAAGCGATTGCGACGGATACGCTGGTGCAGTTGGAGGCAGAGGGATACCAGGTTATTCCCACTGCAAAAGCAGCACAATTAACGATGAACCGCGAAGGTATTCGCCGTTTGGCCGCTGAAGAACTGGGAGTAAAAACTTCGCCATACCAGTTTGCCGATAATCGTGTAGAGTTCGATGCGGCGATAAAGTCTATTGGTTTGCCCTGTGTGGTTAAACCGATTATGAGTTCATCGGGCAAAGGACAAAGTCTTATTAAGGTGGATTCTGAGATTGACGGGGCCTGGGAGTATGCTCAAGCAGGTGGGCGTACAGGAGCGGGTAGGGTTATTGTGGAAGGGTTTGTGGATTTTGATTATGAGATTACATTATTAACGGTCCGCCATCGAGACGGGACTTGTTTTTGTGAGCCTATAGGGCATAAACAAATTAATGGAGATTATCGTCAGTCTTGGCAACCTCAAAAGATGACTGATGCGGCCATTGAAGCCTCTCAAGACATTGCAAAAAAAGTGACAGATGCACTAGGTGGTAGAGGCCTTTTTGGTGTTGAACTATTTGTAAAGGGAGATGATGTTATATTTAGTGAGGTGTCACCCAGGCCTCATGATACTGGTATGGTGACGTTGGTATCCCAGGATTTATCTGAGTTTGCATTGCATGCTAGGGCAATTCTGGGGTTGCCAATTCCAGCGGTTAGACAGTATGGACCGGCGGCTTCATCAGTGATTTTGGTCGAAGGGGATTCGAGTCAGGTTTCTTATTCAAATTTGGTGGCCGCAATGACTGATGTAGATACTCAGCTGCGCTTATTTGGAAAGCCTGAAGTCAAAGGGCAACGTCGCATGGGGGTCTGTTTGGCATTAGGAGTTGATGTGGACACAGCTGTAGCGAAAGCAATAAAATCTTCTGAAGCCATTGTGGTGGAATTATGATGTTGTCAGATGTAGAGCCACTATATATTATTTTCTAGGGTGTTCTGAATATTGTCGGTAGTAAAATAGAATACACGAGCTGTTTTAATCATATTGTCTTTCATTTGTTTAACTTCTATAACGTAGTTACCTTTTCTAAAACAGAGTGGAGCATTTGGAAAAAACTCTAAATGCTCCACTATTAATCCGCTCATGGTTTTCGGTCCATCTGTTGGCAGGTCCCACGTCAATGTCCGGTTTATTTCTCTAATCGTGGCACTGCCATCGATAAAAAATGAGCCGTCTTCCTGAGGGTGAATATCTTGACTGCTAGCGGCAAGGTCAGTGGTGAATTCCCCCACTATCTCTTCTAGTATGTCCTCTAAAGTCACCAAACCTTTGACGTCACCGTACTCATCCACCACTAGGCCTTGGCGTTTTTTATTTTTTTGGAAGTTACCCATTTGAGTATGCAGTTGAGTGCTTTCCGGAACGAAGTAGGGTTCTGTCGCGTGTTGCAAAAGAGTTGCCTTGGATTTTTCGTCATCGTCTGTAATAAATCGAAGTGCATTACGAGAATGAAGCATGCCGATAGGGTTATTTAAGTCGCCTTTATATACCGGCAGTCTGGTGTGTTGCGAGGTACGCAAATCTTCGATGATGTCGTCGATGTCCTCATCTATGTTGATTCCTACCACTTCATTGCGAGGAATCATGATGTCATCAACCGTGACTTGTTCTAAATCAAGAATGCTGATTAACATTTTTCGATGACGCTTAGGTATCATTGTGCCGGATTCATTAACTACTGTGCGCAGTTCGTCACGACTAAGTTGATCCGTATCATCGTCGTTAAAATTGACACCTAGCATGCGTAGGAGCCTGTTGCTCGCTGCATTAATTAACCAAACAATAGGGTATAAAAACTGGAGTAGAGGTTTAAGCACAAACGCCGCGGGAAAAGCGATTCTTTCTGGCTTGGCATTTGCCAGAGTTTTCGGGGCGACTTCGGCAAATACTAAAATGATCAGAGTGAGCAAGCCTGTAGCAATAGCTATTCCCGCATTACCCCATAGTCTTATAGCGATAATGGTGGCAATAGCCGACGCAACAATGTTAACAAAATTATTACCAATTAGAATGACACCGATTAAGCGGTCCGGTTGTTGTAGCAGTTCGTAAGCTAATTTAGCACCACGATGTCCGTTTTTTGCCAGATGTTTAAGGCGATAGCGATTAAGTGACATCATGCTAGTTTCTGCGCTAGAGAAAAAGCCCGATGCGCAGATTAATAGAAAAAGGATGCCGGCTAAGACGCTAAGAGGTGTATCGTCCAAGTAAGAGGGTGCCTCTGAGATATGAGTGAAATCTAATTGTATTCGTAGGATCTCTAGAATTATAGCGTTTTTTACTAGAAGAGGAGTTGGGCTTAACTTCTGGTTAAAATAAACTCTAATACGAATTTACTACCAAAATACCCAATCATTAGGAATGAAAATCCGCTATAAGTCCACCGGATAGCGGTACGTCCTCGCCATCCAAATACGTGCCTACCACAGAGTAGCACAGCGAAAATAAGCCATGCTATTAGTGAAAATACTGATTTGTGGGCAAGATGTTGTTGGAAAATATCTTCATAAAACAGAAACCCAGTAACGATTGATGCACTAAGCAGAGCCATACCTATCCAGATGATTTCAAATAGCACGCTCTCCATTGTTTGCAGAGGCGGCAGCACGCGAATGATCGACTGTGGGTGTTTTTGTTTTAGTTGTCGGTTCTGAAGTGCTATCAATATTGCTTGTCCAACGGCGATAAAAAGAACGCTATACGCACAGATACTTAGCAGTATGTGGGTGGTAATTGGGAGGCTCAAATCGGTGCGTGGCACGAAGGTGCTGTCGAAAAACAGAGAGGCGGCAATAGCGAGAGCAGCTAAGGGGTAGACAACGACTGTGATATTTTCAAAAGGGCGAAATAAATTGGTAGACAGTGCAATGGCAATAACAATCCATCCAATCAATGACGCAATATTGAATAATCCTAAATCCGCTCCTGCATCGGCGAATATAAGAGAGAGGACGCTATGAGCATGAAATATGCCTGCAATTAAACCCAGCAACAAAAACCATTGTTTGGAAATGGATTTCTTGCCTGATAATCGCTGAAATACGTAAGTAGAGGCTACTAGATAAAGTGTTGCCGATATACTTCCGGAGATCGTCGCTGATACCATGTGAATTTGGTGCCCACACTTTTTTAGACTATTCAGGGGATTAGGGTTTAAAGACGAGTGTGGCATAGTCCTGTGTGTTTTTGCACCCTAAATATTATAATTCATGGGGATTGCCAACTTCGGCTGATAATATTGTGGCTCCTCATCCCTAATAGAATGGATCTGAGATATAATTGACGAATCTGCTGAAAAAGGCCTTTTATTATGTTTGAGAATTTAACAGACCGATTATCCCAGACTCTGCGCAATGTGACAGGCAGGGGGAAATTGTCTGAGGATAATATTAAAGATGCGCTTCGAGAGGTCCGAATGGCCCTGTTAGAGGCAGATGTCGCTCTTTCTGTGGTTAAAGACTTTATTGAGAAAGTGAGAGTCCGGGCTATTGGTCAGGAGGTAATGGAGAGCCTCAGTCCGGGACAAGCTTTTATCAAAATCGTTAATCAAGAACTTGTTGAAGTCATGGGGGAGGCCAACAACGAGCTGAACTTGGCAGCACAGCCGCCCGCTGTGATTTTGCTTGCCGGGTTACAAGGGGCGGGTAAAACCACTTCCGTTGCTAAATTGGCGCGTTTTTTAAAAGAACGACACAAGAAAAAAGTCTTAGTCGCTAGTGTTGACGTATACCGACCTGCAGCCATTAAACAGCTAGAAGTGCTGTCTGATGAAGTGGATGCACTCTTTTTTCAAAGCTCAAATGATCAAGAACCTCTAGCTATAGCAAAAGGTGCTATAGCTGAGGCAAAAACTAAATTCGCTGACGTTGTTATTATTGATACTGCTGGGCGATTGCATATAGATGACAAAATGATGTCTGAGATTAAGGCCCTGCATAAGGCCATAAATCCTGTAGAGACACTTTTTGTTGTCGATTCGATGACAGGGCAAGATGCTGCCAATACCGCAAAGGCATTTGATGACGCTCTTCCCCTAACCGGAGTTATCTTAACGAAAGCAGACGGTGATGCACGAGGTGGGGCAGCATTGTCGGTTCGGGCAATTACCGGGAAACCCATAAAATTCATTGGGATGGGAGAAAAGACAGATGCGTTAGAACCCTTTTTTCCAGATCGTATAGCTTCTCGAATCCTTGGAATGGGAGACGTGCTATCTCTGGTTGAAGATGCTGAACGTAAGCTAGATAAGAAAACAGCAGAGAAACTTGAAAAGAAGATTCGTAAGGGCAAGAGCTTTGATTTAAATGACATGCGAGACCAATTTCAGCAAATGCGTAACATGGGTGGAGTATCTACCATGTTAGACAAGTTGCCTGGCATGTCTGGTTTGTCGCAAGTTGCTGAGAGTGATGTTGCAGAAAAAATGTTTGGTCAAATGGAAGCCATTATTTGTTCCATGACCCCTCAAGAAAGAGAGTTCCCCAAAGTCATTAGTGGTTCACGAAAACGTCGAATTGCATCGGGTTCGGGGACGCAAATTCAAGACATTAATAGGTTGTTGAAGCAGCACAAGCAAATGCAAAAAATGATGAAGAAAATGTCTAAGAAAGGCGGCATGAAAGCAATGATGAGGGGAATGCAGGGGATGATGGGCCCCGGCGGTGGAATGCCGCCAGGTGGAATGCCTAGAATGTAAGTCTTCGTTTATTGTTTTTCTGTAGTGATATGCTTATCTTATTGATATTCCAAGGAATTAGGTTTTAACGGCAAATTCTCAATTGTTTGCTAAAGTTGAAGCAGGGACATTCTCTTCTCGTAGTCGACATGTCGACATGTCGACCGTTGTCCGCGAGGAACTACTGCAGAATTTGGAATAAAAACACAGTGTAAGGCTATTAATGCCCTATGATTTCCCGTACACTTCCTCGCCTTTCAGAGTCATAGGTATGCTTTACTTAGGTTTCCTGGATCGAGCCTGTTTAGTTTAGGGCCAGTTTTTTAGGTTGAGGGCTAGGAGCAGAGATGATGTATAGGAATTTGGCAGTATAAAATCGAGTTTTNAAAGGTATAAAATACTATGGTNACCATTCGTTTAGCTCGCGGNGGCGCTAAAAAGCGTCCTTTTTACCATNTAGTGGTAGCNGATTCTCGTCGTGCTCGTGATGGACGTTACATCGAGCGATTAGGTTTCTTTAACCCAGTTGCTCGCGGAAACGAAGAGCGNATTCGTGTAGATAATGAGCGTGCAGAGTACTGGATTAGCAAAGGNGCACANGCTTCAGCGCGCGTNAAGCAGCTATTGAAATCTGCTAAAGAAGCTCAAGNAGCTCAAGTAGCTGTAGCCGAATAAAAGACAACGTTACTCATTTGTTGATAGGGTAAGTATTCTGTGGATAACCAACAGGTCATTATCGGTCGAGTGTCGACGGTATATGGTGTAAAAGGTTGGGTAAAAATCTACTCTCATACAGATCCGAAAGAAAATATCTTTCATTATTTTCCTTGGTATATTCGAAAGAAAGGTCAATGGCAGCTAGTTGATGTTGANGNTACCAAGGTTAACGGTAAGCACTTAATTGCTCATCTCAAAGGTTGTGATGATCGAGAAATAGCGCGCCAATACACCGATTGCGATATAGCTACTTTGAAAGAGCAATTACCCCAATTGGANCAAGGCGAGTATTACTGGAGCGATTTGTTGGGGCTTAGTGTATTGACGGTAGAGGGCCTTCAGCTTGGGAAGGTGCAGAAATTATTAGAGACTGGCGCCAACGATGTACTCGTTGTCAGGGCGACAGAAAACAGTATTGATGATCGGGAAAGATTGATCCCATACTTACCGGAGCAGGTGATTTGTTCGGTCGATCTTAAAGATAAACAAATCATTGTTGATTGGGATGCCGAATTTTAGTCTTAATCCAAACTTTAATCTTCATATAGGTTTGGTGACACTCTTCCCTGAAATGTTTAAGTCTTTGACCGAGTACGGCGTGACTGGGCGTGCAGTAAGAGACGGTCTGTTGCAGCTTGAATTTTGGAATCCCAGAGATTTCACTAGAGATGTACACAGAACAGTGGATGATCGACCTTATGGGGGTGGCCCCGGAATGGTAATGACGCCCGAGCCCTTGGTAAAAGCGATAGCGGCGGCTAAATCATCGATTATAGCCGGGCCAACCACTGCAAACAGTGGGCAAGATATTGGTAAGGCAGTAAAGGTAATATATTTATCTCCCCAAGGGAGAGCTTTGACGCAAAGCGGTGTGAAGTCGCTTTACGATAGCCAAAAGCTCGTCTTGATTTGTGGCCGGTATGAAGGGATAGATGAGCGAGTGGTGCAGTCCGTAGTGGATGAAGAGTGGTCCATCGGTGATTATGTATTGAGCGGTGGAGAGTTGCCCTCGATGGTGATGCTGGACGCGTTGATANGGCTGATTCCTGGGGCACTTGGCCACCAAGATTCTGCGCAAGAGGATTCTTTCGCGAATGGTTTACTGGACTATCCTCATTACACTAGACCGGAAAAATACCGAAGCGCAGTGGTTCCACCCGTATTGTTGAGCGGGGATCATGAGAAAATTAGGCTCTGGCGTTTAAAAGTGGCGCTGGGTCGCACGTGGGAAAGAAGACCCGATTTATTGGCTAAACTGGAATTGTCAGAAGAAGAATCTAGTCTCCTGGCACAATATAAGACTGAACGGGATTCTTTATCACCAAAGTAAATTAATTTGGGAATTTCTAGTATTGATTTTTGACATTAGGTATTCGAGATAGAATATAAAGTAGGAGTATTATAATGAGCGGTCGTAACAAAATTATTCAGCAAATTGAATCTGCACAAATGAATAAGGAATTGCCCGAGTTTTCTACAGGCGATACCATTGTGGTAAAAGTTAAAGTTAAGGAAGGGACACGGGAGCGTTTACAATCCTTCGAAGGTGTTGTGATTGCAAAGCGCAATAGAGGTGTCAATTCTGCCTTTACTGTTCGAAAAATTTCCCATGGCGTGGGGGTANAGCGTGTTTTCCAAACCTACAGCACTATCGTCGATAGNGTTGAGGTGAAACGTCGCGGTGACGTAAGAAAAGCCAAGCTATATTACCTACGCGGACGTACGGGTAAATCTGCACGTATCAGAGAGAAGCTTAAGTAAGTATAAGTATGCCGCGGGTCACTTTTTATTCTTAGAATGGGGTACGCTGCACTACTTGTATTTTAATTCCGAAAAAGGCATGTTTAAGGACATGTCTTTTTTTTGGTCTTGAATATGGATATAGATCGTTTTCTCGATGCGCTTTGGCTAGAAAAGGGGTTAAGTGAAAATACGCTTCAATCCTACAGGCGTGACTTGCAGCAATTCCAGAATTGGCTTACGAGCGAGGACAACCGAGGTGAGGTAAGGCAATTGCTCGAGGTTGGAAGAGAGGATATCCAACGCTATCTTCAGTGGCGGTTGAAAAACAAAATAAAAGCGAGATCAACTTCACGGCTACTATCCTGCCTGCGTAGTTTCTATCGCTATAATCTTCGGGAATCCTTGATTCNAGAAGATCCCACCTTNAAAATTGAGAACCCTAAACTAGGGCGACCATTACCAAAAACCTTATCTGAAATCGATGTTGAAGCTCTTCTCCTTGCTCCCGATATCGAGGAGGTAATTGGGTTGCGNGATCGNGCGATGATGGAGTTGCTCTATGCTTGCGGCCTGAGAGTGTCCGAGCTAGTGACGTTGCCAATNAATCAGATTAATTTNCGCCAAGGCGTAGTGANAGTNATGGGNANGGGCAGCAAAGAGCGATTAGTNCCTATGGGAGAGATCGCNCAAGATTGGATTGAGNAATATATTAAGGTGGCNAGNCCNGANTTGTTNCGNGGAAATTCNTCCCAGGCANTNTTCNTNAGTTCTCGTGGNCAAGACGATGACTCGACAGACCTTTTGGTATCGTATTAAGCACTATGCGACAGTAGCGGGNATCGATAAGNCCTTGTCTCCCCACGTTTTGCGCCATGCGTTTGCCACTCATTTGATTAATCATGGTGCCGATCTACGTGTGGTCCAGCTGTTGCTTGGGCATAGTGATTTATCTACTACTCAGATATACACCCATGTAGCTCAACAACGAATGCAGGCACATTCATCGTCAGCATCATCCCCGTGGATAATGCTCTTCACCCCATCCTGATACAAAAATAGGAACTATAGTCAACCTAGTGGTTCTAACTCGGGATAGCCCGATATCCCGCGTGGGCTAAGGGATTGAAAAGGGTTGCTTATGGTATGATATGCCCCCGTGTGTGCTTATTGCCATGTTGTTTATCGTTAATGTACAAGTTTGAGGTATTTATGAATATTCTAAAAGTGGGGGTCAGAGGATTGCGTAATAGCGCTTTATTTTGTGCGCTAATGCTAGCTGATCAATACGCTATAGCTGATTCGCCCGAGGTCCAGGAGATCAACAATCGTATTAAAACCAATATACAGCTCTCTTTACGCAGTGCCAAAGTGACGGCTATCACTGCGACATCTATGGAGGGCATTTACCAAGTGGAGATGGCCAGCGGAGAAGTCGTTTACTCTAATGAGCAAGGGACCTTTATTATCTCGGGGGATTTATACCAATTGAATCCGGGTGCCAGATCTATCAATATTACGGAGAATTGGCGAGGCAAGCAGCGAGTGAATTTGTTAGCTGACTTAGACCTAAAGGATATGGTGGTATTTTCTCCTGAAGGTGAGACAAAAGGGGTTGTCTATGCGTTCACGGATGTGGATTGTGGATACTGCCAAAAGTTTCATAGTGAAATCCCTAAGCTTAATTCTCTTGGTGTTGAAATTAGATATCTGGCATGGCCTAGAGCGGGATTGAAGTCTGCAACAGGCGATAAAATGCGGTCGGTATGGTGTGCGAAGGATCGGAAAACAGCTATGACAAAAGCAAAACGAAGATTAGCACTTGAAACTCCCCAAGCAGACTGCGAGACCCCCATCGAGGAACAGCTATTGCTGGGACATAAAATGGGGGTTAGAGGAACGCCTTCGTTATACTTGGCCAATGGGACTCGCGCGGGTGGTTATGTGAAAGCAGTGGCATTAGCTACTAAAATGGGAATAACCTCAGAGACCAAAATAGCCCCTGTTCCTCCGTTTGCACCAAACTAATCTGAATGAATTGCGCCTGACGGTTCTTCTATTGTATGTTGCTTGGTTTACCCAGGATTGACAGCTACGGCCGTGCCCAGTATGGTGTCCTGCCAATGAATATGTGCTAGTTGTACAGTTGCAGTTAAAGTTAATTTGATTAATTATCCTAATAAAAAACAGTGTGTTAAGAGGGGCTAGTTGTGAAATCGGTAAATGTGGGGTTAGCAGGATTAGGCACAGTGGGTAGTGGTACCTTCAACATCTTGACGAGGAATGCCACAGAAATAGAGCGTCGTGTGGGACGGTCTATCCACATTTCTCAGATCGGTGCCCGGAGAGATAATCCTGCTTGTGACACGTCTCAGCACCAAGTCACTCGCGATATTTTTGATGTGGCGAAGAATCCAGACGTTGATATTTTGGTGGAATTAATTGGCGGAACTTCCGTTGCTAAAGAATTAGTGTTAAGCGCTATAGAAAATGGCAAACACGTGGTCACAGCCAACAAAGCGCTTATTGCTGAGCATGGGAATGAAATATTTTCTGCAGCCGCAAGTAAAGGAGTTAATGTACTTTATGAGGCTGCCGTTGCTGGTGGTATCCCGATTATCAAAGCGCTACGAGAGGGATTGGCAGCCAATCGTATAGAATGGATTGCGGGTATCATTAACGGCACCGGGAATTTTATTCTTACAGAAATGCAGGAAAAAGGCCGAGAGTTTAGTGATGTTCTCAGTGAAGCACAGGATCTCGGGTATGCAGAAGCTGACCCGACTTTTGATGTTGAGGGTATTGACGCAGCGCACAAGTTGACCATAATTGCATCTATCGCATTCGGAATTCCACTACAGTTTGATGCTGTTTTTACCGAGGGTATAAGCAAGATAACACCGGCAGATATAGAATATGCTGATCAATTAGGCTATAGAATCAAGCATCTCGGGCTGACTCGGCGATCTGCGGGCGGGATTGAGTTAAGGGTGCATCCCACTTTAATACCGAAAAACAGACTCATCGCCAACGTCAATGGAGTGATGAATGCGGTGTTAGTTAAAGGTGATGCTGTTGGTCCTACTCTTTATTACGGTGCTGGAGCCGGTGACGAGGCTACGGGTTCAGCCGTGGTGGCTGATATCGTAGATTTAGCGAGAATACTGGGATGTGCACAGGATCATAACGTTCCTGCGTTAGGATTCGTGAAAACTGAAAACACACCAATACTTTCGGTTGATCTTATTTATACCTGCTACTACTTAAGAATCGAGGTGCAAGAACGCCCTGGTGTATTGGCTGAAATCACTAAAATTCTGAGTGAGCAAAATATTAGTATTGAGGCAGTATTGCAAAAAGAGGTTCACCAAGAAGGGCGCTTAATACCAATTATTATTTTGACACATCGCGTATTAGAAAAAGACATGAACGACGCCATAAGCAAGATACAAGCGTTGGATGAAGTGGAGCAAGAAATAACGCGCATCCGATTAGAGCATTTAGACGCCGGTTAATGACAAGATTGATTATTTGGGAAATAAAATTATGCCATTTCGTTCAAGATATACCGGTTTAATAGACAAGTATCGTGATCATCTACCAGTACATGATGACAGCCGAATTATTAGTTTGGGGGAGGGTAATACACCGCTGATTCGACTGCATAACGTTCCTGACACGATTGGTAAAGAAGTCGATATCTATGTGAAATACGAGGGCTTGAATCCAACAGGTTCCTTCAAAGACCGTGGTATGACCATGGCGGTGACTAAAGCGGTAGAGGACCATAGCGAGGCAATTATCTGTGCTTCAACCGGTAACACTTCCGCCGCCGCAGCGGCTTATGCTGCGCGAGCGGGAATAACAGCCTATGTATTGATCCCGGAAGGCAAAATCGCCATGGGCAAATTGGCGCAAGCCATGATGTATGGGGCGATCATACTGCAAATTAAGGGCAACTTTGATGAGGGTATGGAATTGGTAAAACAGGTAGCAAAAGAAGCACCCGTGACTATCGTCAACTCCATTAACCCGTTTCGAATAGAAGGGCAAAAAACAGCAGCATTTGAAATTTTAGAAGAATTGGGTTTTGCACCAGATTACCATTGTTTGCCCGTGGGTAATGCCGGCAACATAACGGCACACTGGAAGGGGTATAGCGAATATCATAAGAGTGGAATCGTGAATGCTAGACCGAAAATGGTGGGATACCAAGCCAAAGGCGCAGCACCCTTTATGCGCGGAAAAATGGTGGATAACCCTGAAACAGTGGCAACTGCTATACGTATTGGGCATCCTCAATCTTGGGATAAAGCGTGGGCCCTGCAGAAAGAGTCGGGAGGTTGGTTCGATGAGCTCGCTGACGAGGATATTTTAGCAGCGCAAAGATTGCTGGCATTATCAGAAGGTATTTTTTGCGAGCCCGCTTCTGCTGCTTCCCTCGGTGGTGCCATTCGTGACGTCAAAAATGGTAAAATTCCTGAAGGCAGTAAAATTGTTTGTACCTTAACGGGCAATGGACTTAAAGACCCTGATACTGCGATTGATCAATGTAAGAATGCGCAGTTGACAACCATTGACGCTACTTTAGATGAAGTCAAACGTTCTATTCTTGATAGCATGGCCGCCAACTAAACATTAGGTGATGACACACTAGATTATTACATCCCAGATATTTAGATCCCAGATAATTAGATATCAGATAATTACCTACCGTATATTGCCTGGTTACAGATGAAAGGCTAAAGTTGCTTCAGTGACTTTAGCCTTTTTTGTTTTCCTAAATGCTACCGGAAAAAGGAACGCCTAAATAATGGAAAAAAGTATTGTCAGACGCGAACTTAATCTGTCTGAGCTGGAGTTGGCCGGCTCAATTCATCCGATACTCAAACGAGTATATGCAGCAAGAGGTATTTGCAAACAAGATGAGATACAAAGGGATTTAAAAGGGCTGATATCCGCGGCCGAATTGAAGGGGATTGATGGGGCGGTAGAATTGCTGGTGACTGCGCTGCAACAGCAGAAACGAATTCTGATTGTGGGTGATTTCGACGTGGATGGTGCTACTAGTAGTGCTTTGGGAGTATTGGCATTGCGTAAAATGGGCGCGCAACATGTGGATTATTTGGTGCCTAACCGATTTGAGTATGGTTACGGCCTGACCCCAGAGATAGTGGATGCAGCTGAAACACACTCAAATGACGGGCCACCCGACTTGCTAATTACCGTGGATAACGGAATTGCTAGTATCGAGGGTGTTAATAGAGCGAAGGAAAAAGGCTGGCAAGTGTTGGTGACGGATCATCATTTGGCCGGAGACCTATTGCCCAATGCCGATGTCATCGTTAACCCTAATCAGATTGATTGCCCTTTTCCCAGTAAAAGTTTAGCCGGTGTTGGCGTCATCTTTTATGTCATGACTGCTTTACGTACAAAATTAAGATCTCTAAATTGGTTTGAGAAAAACGCTATTGATGTCCCTAATATGGCGCAGTTTTTGGATCTCGTTGCACTGGGCACCGTGGCAGATGTGGTGCCGCTTGATAGCAATAACCGGATACTGGTTCACCATGGTTTGCGGCGCATTAGGGCTGGTTTATGTCGGCCTGGGGTCAAAGCGCTGGTGGAGGTGAGCAACCGAAAACTAAATCGATTAGTGGCCTCTGATCTGGGGTTTTCTTTAGGTCCCCGTTTGAACGCTGCGGGTCGTTTGGATGATATGTCCAGAGGTATCGAGTGCTTACTCACGGACAGTGACTGGCAAGCAAAAGAATTGGCTTTAGAGCTAGATTCTCTCAATGGAGACAGAAAGAAAATAGAAGAAGGTATGCGACAAAATGCCATGGAGAGTTTACAAAATATTAGTTTAGATGAACTGGCGCTACCCTTTGGAGTTTGCCTATTTGATGATTCATGGCATCAAGGCGTTATTGGGATAGTGGCTTCAAGAATTAAAGATCGTTATAACCGGCCAGTGGTGGCTTTTGCTCTGGCTGATGAGAGTGCTAATGAGGATGGAGCGGAGATCAAAGGGTCAGCCCGATCTGTCCCAGGGTTTCACCTAAAAGATGCGTTAGATGCCATCTGTAAGCGTCACCCGCATTTAATGAAAAAGTTTGGTGGCCATGCGATGGCTGCAGGTTTAACGCTTGATAAAAGTCAGTATGAGGTGTTCGCAAAGGCCTTCGATGAGGAAGTGAGGTCGCATTTAAATGCGACCGATCTAATCGGCGAAATTAAATCCGATGGTGAACTTGAAGCGACGGATTTCTCTTTAATTCTGGCCCAAGAGCTGCGAGACGCGGGGCCTTGGGGGCAGGCGTTTCCCGAACCCCTTTTTGATGGTGAATTTAGGCTTATCCAGCAGCGCATTGTTGGTGAAAAGCACCTTAAAATGGTGTTGGGTGTCGGCAATGAAGACCGTATCATCGATGCGATAGCATTTAATGTTGATTTAGAACATTGGCCTAGCAGTGCTCATAGCGCTCGAATAGCTTACCGGCTGGATATCAATGAATTTCGCGACAAACAAAGTGTACAGCTGATGGTTGAGCATCTTGAACCTATGAACCTATGAACCTATGAACCTATGAACCTATGAACGAGCACGAGTACGAGCACGAGTACGAGCACGAGTACGAGCACGAGCACGAGTACGAGCACGAGTGACTGAACTGGCGAGCTAGCTATATCGCGGGAATTTGAAGGTGAAATGGGGTACACTATCGGCCTTTTTTCTGATCTATGGAACACGTTATTATTATGGAAATTAATCCAATCACCAACAAAATTAAAGATCTCATTGTTAGAGCCGAGTCTCTAAGGGGGTATCTTTGACTACGACCTCAAGAAAGAACGCTTGGAAGAAGTGAGGCGCGAGCTAGAAGATTCAAACATTTGGAATAATCCTGAAAAAGCGCAGGCACTGGGGAAAGAGCGAGTTACTTTGGAAACAATCGTGTTAACTCTCGATAAGTTAAGCTCCGGCCTAGATGATTCCGGTGAACTTCTACAAATGGCTGTTGAAGAGAATGATTCTTCTATTGTGGCTGAAGTGGAATCTGAGTTAGCGGGTTTTGAGAGTGAAGTGGTAGGTCTTGAGTTTCGCCGAATGTTTGCGGGAGAGATGGACCCCCAGAATTGTTATATTGAGATACAGTCGGGTTCTGGAGGTACAGAGGCTCAAGATTGGGCTGAAATGTTATTGCGTATGTATTTGCGATGGTGTGATCAGCATGGATACAAAGCCGAATTAATTGAAGTGTCCGCTGGAGATGTGGCGGGCATCAAGAGTGCGACGATACATTGCCAAGGGGAGTACGCTTTTGGTTGGTTAAGAACGGAGACAGGGGTGCATCGTCTGGTGCGCAAGTCACCTTTTGATTCCGGTAGTCGTCGCCATACTTCTTTTGCTTCCGTCTTTATTTCGCCCGAAATTGACGATGATATAGAAATCGATATTAACCCAGCTGATTTACGCATTGATACCTATCGCGCAAGTGGAGCGGGCGGGCAGCACGTTAACAGAACAGATTCAGCTGTGCGAATTACCCATGTACCCACTAATATTGTGGTGCAATGCCAAAACGATCGTTCGCAACATAAAAATAAGGCTCAAGCGATGAGTCAGTTGCGCGCGAAATTGTATGAATACGAATTACAAAAACAAAATGCTGAAAAACAAGCGCTGGAAGATTCCAAATCAGATATTGGTTGGGGCAGTCAAATTCGCTCCTATGTTTTAGATCAGTCTCGTATTAAAGACTTGAGAACCAATGTGGAGTCGTCAAATACAGCAGCTGTTTTAGACGGCGACTTAGATAAATTTATTGAAGCTAGTTTAAAAGCAGGATTATAATTTTTTAAAATGCTGAATCAAAGTTAGGTTTAGATCATGACGAAAGATATTAAAAATACCGAACAGAAAGATACCGAACAGAAAAATAGGTCGAACGAAGCTGATGAAAATAAATTGATTGCTGAGCGTCGAGTTAAATTAGGCAAGATACGTGAACAGCGAAATGCATTCCCTAATAGCTTCCGACGTGGTGATTATTGTCAGGATTTACAGGATAAATTTGGCGATCAAACAAAGGCAGAGCTGGAGTCTCTAGAGACGAATGTCATTGTTGCTGGCCGAGTGGTACGTAATAGAGGGGCGTTTATTGTTATTCAAGACATGACGGGTCAAATACAGTTATATGTCAATCGAAAGGTGTTGCCGAAGGAATTGTTAACTGACATTAAAAGCTGGGATCTTGGGGATATTGTGGGAGCGAAAGGTGTACTCCATAAATCCAATAAAGGCGACCTTTACGTTGATATGACTAGCTGTGAACATCTTGTTAAGTCTTTGCGTCCACTGCCTGATAAGTTTAAAGGCTTGTCTGATCAAGAGATGCGTTATCGCCAGCGTTATGTTGATTTAATTGTGAATGAGGAAGTCCGAGATACTTTTCGAATGCGCTCAAGAATTGTTGAGGGTATTCGGCGCTATTTATGTGACCGTGATTATTTGGAAGTGGAAACGCCAATGATGCAAGTGATTCCCGGAGGCGCAACAGCAAAGCCCTTCGTCACTTTTCATAATGCATTGGATATGGAATTGTACTTACGGATTGCCCCAGAACTCTATTTAAAAAGACTAGTGGTGGGTGGCTTTGAAAGAGTTTTCGAAATCAATCGTAATTTTCGAAATGAAGGCTTGTCTACTCGGCATAATCCAGAGTTTACGATGGTTGAGTTTTATCAGGCATACGCTGATTACAATGATCTGATGGATTTAACGGAAGACATGTTAAGAACTATTGCATTGGATGTGTTGGGTAAAACAGAAGTGCCCTACCAAGGCGATACTTATGACTTTGGTAAACCGTTTAATCGAATGACTATAGTGGAATCCATCTTACACTATAACGAGAATATTACAGAAGATGAGCTTAATGATTTTGGTAGAGCGAAGGCGGCGGCGGAAAAGCTAGGGATACCGCTCAAAGAATTGTGGGGTTTAGGGAAAGTCCAAATTGAAATTTTTGAGAAAACAGTGGAGCATGAACTGAAAGATCCCACTTTTATTACTCAATACCCTACGGAAGTGTCACCCTTGGCCAGGCGTAATGACGACAATCCTTTTGTAACGGATCGGTTTGAATTTTTCGTCGGTGGCCGCGAGATCGCTAATGGTTTTTCTGAGTTAAATGACCCAGAAGATCAAGCAGAACGTTTTAGGGGCCAAGTAGCAGAAAAGGACGCTGGTGACGATGAGGCAATGCATTATGACGAAGATTATATTACAGCACTAGAATATGGAATGCCGCCAACAGCAGGAGAAGGGATTGGTATTGATCGATTAGTGATGCTCTTTACGGATTCCCCTTCAATTCGAGACGTTATTTTATTTCCTCATATGAAACCAACTAATTGATCGAATAGTGATCGTTATTAGTGGAATTTCCAGCAGATCTATCGCTGAATAGTCGAAGATAGGTCTCAGTGCGCTATCCTTTCCTTAAAGCCGAGCATATCTCATATGTCATCGGACGACGTCACTGTAGATGAAGGAACAAACTTTGTTATCAAATCAGGTCGGCATTCCCACCCTTTTTATTGATTGGGGCTCGGCCGACGCCAAAAAACTATTCCAGTTGCTTTCTGACGCAGAACCGAAATTGTCGTTTAATTACTGTAGCGAGTTGGAGCTGGCAGAAGACAGTTTGATGGATAATGATTACGAGCTATGTTTTATAGATTTCGCCCATGATCCTGAAAGGAGTCTTGATTTTATACATTATGTGAGGGAGCACCAATTTCGATTGCCCATCATTTTAGTCGCTCGCACCGATAGCAATGACTTAGAAGAAAGGGCTATATCGGCGGGTGCGACTGACGTTATAGAAGTCGACCACCTCAGTCAAAGGGGGCTCAGTCGATTATTGCACCGAGTGGTAAAGCGTTCGCAGATTGACGATCGCTTATTTCGTGAAAAAGAAAAGCTTGAGATTACACTGCACTCTATTGCCGATGGTGTAGTTGGCGTGACGGCGGAAGGTCGAGTGGATTACATGAATGTAGTCGCTGAAACGTTAACCGGCTGGAAGTTTGAGAAAGCGGAAGGGCAGCTCATTTTTGATGGCGTTAATATTGTCGATGAAGCGACAGAACAATCCCTCAATGCGGAAATTCAACGCCGAATGGGGCATCAAGAAAGTTTTAAACTAGGCCCCGATGCGTTGATAATGAGAGAGTCCGGTGAGTGTTTTAATGTGGAATGTTTTTTCTCTCCTATTTATAAAGGGCAGGAAGACATCACGGGTTATGTTATCGTTATACATGATGTGACAGAAGCCCATCAATGGTCGCAAAAATTAAAGTTTGAAGCCTCTCATGATAGCCTCACCGGCTTAGTCAATCGCGCTGAATTTGAAGCTCGATTACAGCAAGCCATTAAAATTGCGGAAGATTTGAATACTGAACATGTCTTGTGTTATCTGGATTTGGATCAATTTAAAATAGTCAATGATACCTGTGGTCATGCTGCGGGAGATGAGTTGCTTCGGCAATTAACCGCAGTGTTACACACCGTGGTACGAAGGAGAGATACGCTCGCAAGATTGGGTGGCGATGAGTTCGGGATACTGTTATGGCAGTGTGATGTACAGCATGGAGAGAAAGTAGCGCTTCAGGTACTAGAAAAAATAGGGGAATTTCGTTTTTCATGGGCCGGTAAAAATTTTACGGTTGGTGCTAGCATCGGTGTGGTGGGTATTAACGTGACCAGTGCTAGCTGGGCGGATAGCTTGAGCTTAGCCGATTCGGCTTGCTATGAGGCCAAAGAGAACGGTCGAAACCGAGTGCATGTTGTCAAACCCAACGATACCCAAATAATAAAGCGTCAGGGCGAGATGCAATGGGTGACCCGAATTATTAACGCCGTGGAAGGAGACGGATTTTGTCTCTATCACCAAAAAATATTGCCCATACATGATGTGAATAGCAAAGAGTTACATTATGAAATACTGGTGCGCTACAAAGGTGAGCAAGGGGATTTATATCCGCCTGGCGCGTTTTTACCCGCTGCCGAGCGCTACGGAGTGATCAAGTTAGTGGATCGTTGGGTGGTGCGTCACGCATTACAGTGGCTGGGTAATAACGCAGATCATTTGCGTAAACTATCGCTGTGTACCATTAATTTATCTGGTTCTACATTAAGCGATGATACGATGGTTGCTTATATTCGCGACTTAATTGAGCAAACTCAGGTCGATGCTCATAAAATTTGTTTTGAAGTAACGGAAACGGCCGCTGTGACAAATCTTGCGGATGCCTGTGAGTTTATTTCACAATTAAGAGAGGTGGGTTGCTTATTCGCGCTGGATGATTTCGGAGCGGGTATGTCTTCATTCTCTTACCTTAAGCACATGCCAGTAGACTTTGTTAAGATAGACGGTAGCTTTGTGCGCAATATAGCCGATGATGAGATTGACTATGCTATGGTAAAGTCGATCAATGATATTGGTCACATCATGGGGAAAAAGACGATCGCTGAGTTTTGTGAATCTATAGCAGTGTACGAAAAACTAAAAGAAATTGGTGTCGACTATGTGCAGGGGTTCCATATGGGGAAACCTGTTCCCTTGGCTTGACGCCCCTTAAATCAAGGTAGCTTTTCCATGTTACCCACTGAAAAAGACGTCAACTATCGAGGTCGCAAGACCCATCAATCCGGAAGTGAACAAAGACGTAAAGCCATTCTGGAAGCCGCTTTGCGTATCATCATCCGAGAAGGTGTCAGAGGGGTTAGACACCGGGCTGTGGCAAAAGAAGCAGGCGTCCCGTTGTCTGCCACCACCTATTATTTTAAAGATATATCTGATTTAATTACAGATACTTTCACCTTGTTTGCAGAGAAGAGAATGACCCAGGAGGGTGATCTCTATAAAGAGGATGTTGCAGAGTATTTAAGTCAGCATGACCTAGAAAAAATTCGGGCTGACGGTTTGCAAGATCAGGTTGTTGCCGATGTGGCACTATTAGTCGCCAAGCATCTCTATACTGAATTGGAAGATAGGCGTGGTGATGTGATGGCAGAGCAGACGTTTTTACACGAAGCAGTACGGGACAAACGTTTACAGCCATTGGCCTTAGAATATCGGCATACACTTGAGTGCGAATTAGGACCAATACTCGAATTGTGTGGTTCAAGGGATATTAAATTGGATGCTAAGTTATTACTAATATCATTATTGCATTTACAGTACGAAGGCCTGATCGATGCTGAAAAACCGAATCTTGAAGCATTAAACAGATCCGTAATGCATCTGTTTTTATCGTTTTCAAGTCAACCGAGTTGAGAAGAATATTATAATGTTTTTAATGATTGATGCTGAATTATCTAGGCTCCGGTCTAGGTCTAAATCTAGGTCTATAAGATAAGAGGTTTTCTGGAATTATTGGGGGTTAATATGAACGAAGTGATGGAACGTGTACGTTTGAGTGCATCCTGGAAGGCTGTTTTGGGTGATGAATTTAACAAACCCTATATGGAGAGCCTGAGGCATTTTTTATTACAGGAGAAGTCCGCACGAAAAATCATATACCCTAAAGGCAAGGATATATTCAGTGCCTTAGACCACATTGAATTCGATCAGGTCAAAGTGGTTATTCTCGGACAGGACCCCTATCATGGGCCTGGACAAGCTCATGGTTTATGTTTTTCTGTGCCGAAGGACGTGCCTGCTCCACCGTCATTAAAAAACATATTTAAAGAAATGAACCAAGATGTAATGACGCAGAATGGTGCCGATGGATGCTTAACTGCATGGGCGAAGCAAGGCGTATTATTATTAAATTCTGTGTTGACTGTTGAGAAGGGGCAAGCAGCGTCGCATCAATATAAAGGTTGGGAGGAGTTTACTGATGTGGTGATTCAA
The DNA here is from genome assembly GCA_016765265.1 of Pseudomonadales bacterium. GTDB lineage: Bacteria > Pseudomonadota > Gammaproteobacteria > Pseudomonadales > DC-out160 > DC-out160. The sequence continues at coordinate 23,369 of JAESQG010000373.1, forward strand.
CATCTCAACCAAAAGCGTGAAGGTTTAGTTTTTTTATTGTGGGGGAGTTACGCTCAGAAAAAAGGTCAATTTATTGATAATAAAAAACACCTAGTGTTAAAGGCCCCCCATCCTTCACCGCTTTCGGCTCACAGGGGTTTTTTCGGCAGTAAACACTTTTCTCGAACAAATAAGTATTTAGTTCAAAATGGACAAGCTGCGATAGATTGGCAGTTATCGTAGTTATCGTAGTTATCGTAGTTATCGTAGTTGTGGTAGAGTGAAAAAAAAGGTTGAGCCATATTCATTCTTGTCCGATTCGACCCAAATTCGGCCAGCGTGAACTTCCATAATTCTTTTTACAATAGCCAGCCCAACGCCCGTACCCTCATTATTGCTATTCAATCTTTCAAATAACTTGAATATTTTTTCATGGTAACGAGGGTCTATGCCGGTACCATTATCCTTGACAAAAAAGGTAACTTTATCATGGTTTTCCTCATGGCTTTCCTCATGGTTTAGCGTGCCAATTGTTATTTCGGATGCCACATTATCTCGTCGATAGTTAAGCGAATTTTCAATCAAATTGAGGAAGACTTCCTTAAAGCGGGCCTCTTCTACATGTATGGAAGGTAAGTTCGGAGTCACCGTAATTTTTGCTTTAGTGGCGTTAATTTTTGTTTCGAGAATTTTCAGTACTGAGTCTATCAGCTCATTAACCGGAACATCGACTCTAATGCTATCTTGCCGACCAATGCGAGACAGCTCTAACAGATCATGCAGCAAATTCTGCATGACGTTCGTCGCTTCCTTAATGCGTGTAAAGTCCGATTCAATTTTGTCTGCGTCTTTATCTGCGATATCTTTTTCCAACAGACCAATAAACCCATTAATGGTCACCAACGGGCTTTTAAGATCATGGGAAACGGTATAGGTAAATCGCTCTAGTTCAGCATTCTTTTCTTCTAGGGATTTAACCAGGTCCTCCTTTTCACGAGCTGTTTTATGACGAATGGAGATATCTTGTATCATGGCTGTGACGATAATACCTTGATCTGTATTCACAGACGTTAAACTGATTTCTACTGGGAACTGTGAGCCGGTTTTGTGCAGGGCATAAAGTGTTTTGCCGGCACTAATCTTACGATTCGATGGGTTTTGAATATACGCATTGCGCAGGCTTTTGTGATTGTTTAAAGGGTCTGCCACCAGTTTTTCTATGGTTTGACCTACCAGCTCATTGATGGAGTATCCGGTCATATCAGCGAGAGCTTGGTTGACGAGAGTGATTTGGCCATGGCTGTCCGCCATTAAAACACCGTCATTGGAAGATTCCAATACGCCTCGAAATAAGGCCTCGCGATTTGCCAGCTCTTCCTTGCTGCGTTTTAATTTGTTTTGTTCGTCATGGAGTGAGGTGGTCATTAAATTAAACATCGTTCCCAGTGTGCCGGATTCATCATTTGATGACTCATCTGCCCGTACGGACAAGTCACCGGCAATTATATTTTTCACTGTTTCAGTGAGCCGAATAATGGGCAGGGTGATTTGTTCGGCGAAATAAAGAGAAACCATAATAATAATGAATGAACAACCGAGAATCACGACGGCGACTCTATTGCGCATTGATGTTAAATGCGCAAAAGCTTCACGTTTATCAATTTTTACCGCGAGCCCCCATTGAGCATCCTCAATATAACGCGTAACTGATAGCACCGATTCACCGCGATAATCGTCAGAATTTTCGAATACCCGCTCATCGCCATTAACGGCATGTATCATGGGCTTGCGCGTGAGGTCGCTCTTAACGCGCAAATTGAGTGCTGCGTCCTTATTGAATCGGGTTGGCAAAATAAAAATAGCGTCGCCTTCGTGGGTGCGACTTGCCAGAGTGGTTTCACCTGTTTCTCCTAGACCTGTATAGTCAGAAATAGATGACATCATGGTTGTCACCGCGGATTCAATAACCAATACACCAAGCAGGTGTTCCTTTAGATAAAGCGGGCCGGACAGCTGTACTATTAATTCTTGCATTTGATCACGTTTAAAAAAATCAGCGCGATTTTCTTTTTTACCAGATTCAAATACTTCATTGTTTAGAAAGCTTTGCCCTATCCAGTCTCTATCTGTGGCGGCTACTACTCTACCGTCAAGAGCAATGATCATAATAGTTTTAAAATCATCGATTGAATTGCTCGCATCTTCAATAATACGATTCATTTTATCTTGGTGAAGCGGTTCACTGGTCTTATTGAACTTATCCAAGCTGAGACGCAGTTGTGTCCGGCTAGCCACCAAGCGGAGCCTCTCCTGATTCTGCTGATAAAGGTCTTGAATTCGCGATCGTTGAATCGATGCCACGGACTCAAGATGGTTGAGAACTTCCCGAGTTGCTTGTTCTTGTCTGTCAAAATATAAAAGGCTATTACTGACAATAAGCGATACAAGTGAAACTGAAAGAAAGGTTAATACAAGCTTTCCTTTTATGCTCATTATTGGCAACCCCACCTAGTTCAGTGATTTCTTAATTTTCTCTAGTAACATTTTTACGCTATAAGGTTTGTTAAGTATGTTTTGATGCAAATGATTATCAATGTCAGGTATTTTATCTTCAGTGTTAAAACCGCTGGTCAGTTGAATTCTCACGGCTGGATACTGCATCTTTACGATGGCCGCGAGTTGATAACCATTCATTTCCGGCATGACAACGTCTGAAAATAACAGATCAACGTGATTATGTTTAAGAATCTCTAATGCTTCTGGACCATTTTCAGCAGACAAAATAGAGTAACCTTGTAGGCTTAATATCTCAGCGGCAAATTCACGTAAGGAAGCTTCATCATCTACGACAAGTAAGGTCTCTTGTCCGCTGGCTGGGACAATCTCTACATCAGGCTCTATTGTCTTCTCATTATCGGTTGGGTTATAGCGTGGAAAATAAAGTACAAAGGTGCTGCCTGTACCTAGTTCGGAGTAGACTTTGATAGCACCTTTTACTCGACTCACAAAGGCACCAACTTGTGAAAGCCCCAATCCCGTACCTTTTTCTTGCTTGGTGGTGAAGAAGGGATCAAATATTTTTTCCTTAGTTGATACATTCATTCCGCTACCTGTATCCCTAAGGCTGAGCTGGACATAATCGTCAGTGTCTAAACCCAGCGAGAGCGCATCTGGCCCTTTTAGAGAAAGATTGCGAGTCTGGATCGTCAGTTGCGCGCCCGATTCCATATCATGCATGGCATGCATGGCGTTTATGCTGATATTAAGGATGGTATCTATCAGATCATTACTGTCTAACCAAATGGGCCAAATCTCGTTGGCTAGATCAATTTTGAGCTTTATGCGCACGGTGAGCGTTTTTTGCAACATATCCTGTTGTTCTTGCAACAATGCATTGATATCAAGTTGCGTCGCTTCAGGTGATTGTTTTCGTGAATATGACAGTAGTTTGTTCGTGAGTTTGGCGCCACGTTTACCAGCGTCATGAATTTTATTAGCATAATCGAGCAGATTGGGTTGGTCTGCCGTATGGCTGATGAGTAGCTCTGCATAGCCCAAAATAACGCCAAGCATATTATTATAATCATGGGCGATACCACCCGTTAACTTGCCTAAGGCTTCCATTTTCTGACTACGACGTAACTGCTCTTCTTGTTGTTTTATGTAAGTTAGATCAACACAAGAGACAATAAAGCGTTGCCTACTCTCTGAGCTCAAAGGTAATGTGGCGATAAATAAACGCATGGGGAAGGTTTTTTTATTTTTGTGCCGCCCTTCTACTTCTCTACCCAAGCCAAGCATGCGGGCTTCACCAGTTTGCATGTAGCGTTGCAGATATCCATCATGGGTATCTGCGAAGGGGTTGGGCATCAATTGACTGACATTTTTGCCTATGATCTCGCTGTAAGTGTATCCAAACAAATTTTCCGCCGCCATGTTAAAACTTAATATGGCGCCGCCTTCATCGATGCTTATTACTGCATCGATCATAGAGTTTAGGATTTCCTCTTGCTCCCGCTCTTTGAGTAACAGGGCTTGTTGGGCTGCTACATTGGCCGCAATGTGCCGCCATTCACGCATCACTCGCTCAATTATGGAGGGCAGCGCCTCAAAGGCTTCGGGGCTCTTCACTACGTAGTCTAAGGCTCCAGACTTTATTGCGTCCGCAGCGATATTTTCATCACCAAAGCTGGTCATTAATATGAGTGGGTAGCGTTTATTACTAGAGGAAGGTGAAATTAGTTCAGTGCCTAAGCCATCAGGAAGATTGTAATCGGCAATCACCAAGTCGATAGAGTTTGATTGGATATACCGCTTACCCTCCGCTAGATTGTTGCATATTCGTAATTCATCTTTTGACCCACTGCTTTCGAGCGCACGGTGTATCAGCTCAGTATGAGCTGTATTGTCTTCAACCAGTAATATTGTGAGCGGTTTTGTGTCCATAATATCCTGCTGATGGTTTTTAGGCTCTTTAGAAAGGTCGGTGATTCCACGCTAGCCAATAAAAGCCCAATTCATTCATCATATCAGTGAACTGAGTAAAATCGATAGGTTTGATCAAATAACTGTTAGCGTGGTGTTTATAGGCTTTAGCGACATCAACGTCGGCATTCGATGTTGTTAAAATTACCACTGGAAT